>JBIKIB010000191.1:0-7055 GCA_044361845.1 Chitinophagaceae bacterium
CCGCCCCTCTCCGATCGTCCTCGTCATCGGCTTTTCACACCAGATGTCTTTCCCCGCCCTTGCGGCCTCGACAGCCATGATACCATGCCAATGCGGAGGAGTCGCGATGTGCACGATATCAACACCCGGCATGGCAATAAGCTCACGATGGTCATGGAATGTCTTCACCCCACCGCCGATCTTCTTCTCCGCACTGACCAGATGGTTGCGGTCGACGTCACAGATCGCCACGACACGTGTACCGGCATATCCTATGTGTCCCATACCCATCCCCCCGACACCGATGATGCCTTTGGTGAGCTGATCGCTCGGCGGGATGAAACCCCTGCCGATCACATGGCGAGGGACGATGAAAAAACCTGCTGCGATGGCCGCCCCCTGATGCAGGAACCTCCTCCTGGATTCATTTTTTTTCTTGTGCATGTTCATATCATTGCGATAAGGTGAATGTCATGATTATTCTGAACATTTCCAAGTAAAAAGGTGCATCATGCGACACATTCATGCATCAAGACCCAACACGGACGACTTGAAAAAAAGAACGCCTGCCGCACGGGTTTCCGACACGACAGGCGTTGTATGAAACAAACAAACATTACCTCATTCGAATGCATAACTTCCATGCCAGGCACCATAGCCGGTGCTGGTGATCCCGTTCCTTGTACTGGCCGGATAGGATGCCTTGCCCGCAAGGATCTTCACACGCAACACGCGCTCTTCACCCGGCTTCAGCAGCCCCGCATGCACTGCCGCCTTTCCGATCCGGGAATCATCCGTGTACACCCCATCAGAACCGCCCCACAATGAACCATCGTTGGTGCCACGCACCCTGATGGTGAAGGTCTGTCCGTTACGCCCCCTGTAACCAACCATATTCCCCGGATCATTGATCGCGTCTGTGACCACCGGCTGACTTACAGGTGGTGTGACGGGTATTACCGGTGGAACGGGGGCAATAACTGCGGCATCCGCGAATCGATAACTGCCATGCCAACTGCCATATCCCGCAGTGGTGATGCCATTTTTTGTACTGGCACCGTATCCCGACTTCCCGGCGACCACGATCACCCGAACAACCCCTTCCTGACCGGGACGCAACACGCCCGCATGGACCGCCGCTTTCCCGATGCGGGAATCATCCGTATACACCCCATCAGAACCACCCCAAACAGAACCATCGCTCGTGCCACGCACCCTGATGGTGAAGGTCTGTCCGTTGCGGCCACGATAAGCGACCATATTCCCCGGATCATTGATCGCGTCTGTGGCCACCGGCTGACTTACAGGTGGCGTCACGGGTGTAGCCGGTGGGACGGGGGCAATAACTGCGGCATCCGCGAATCGATAACTGCCATGCCAGCTGCCATATTTAGTTGTGGTGATGCCATTGCGGTTACTGGACGGATAAGACGATTGTCCTGCCATGATGACGACCGTTACTACAGCCTTCTCCCCCGGTTTCACTAGACCGGCATGAACCGCAGCCTTCGCCAACCTGGAGTCGTCCGTATAAATCCCATTTTCTCCACCCCAAACAGAACCATCGGTCACGCCCGTGACCCTGACCGCAAGGACCGTTCCGTTCTTACCCCTGTAGCTGACCAGATTGCCGGGATCCTCAATGACCTGGGCCTGGATCCGGGCACTGAAAAGCAACCCTGAGAGGGCTGCCATTAAGACGAAAAATATCTTTTTCATGATCCCGCATTTAGATGATACGATGACGGAGGATACGTAGGAACCAACCTGTCACCCATCTGCCAAACGACAGATTCCAGCAAAGCTACACAGGGGAAATAGCTGAAAACATGACATGGATCGTCTACTCAAATGACGGGCCTTATCCCTTGACATGTCAGCCGATATCTCAGCAGATCGGTCATGCACCCGAAGAGTATGATGTTCCTGTGAAGTGGGTTTGCATGAAATGATTGTATTTTCCGGCTAGCATACACCTGGCATCATCCACGTAGACTGGGATCAGCCATGAAAGCAAGGATTATTTCGGGACACAATTGATACACCCACATTTGAGGTCGAAGCTAAGCCCATCACAGCGCCACACACATTGCGGAGCATCCGCTTGCCCCGGATTGAAATCGACAATATTGATGCGACATCACAGGCATGGGGCTGCCATATACCATCGCATAAAGGATGGCGGTGAGGATGATGCTTCTTCCCGTGGATCAGTTGGCGGTGGTCCAGCTATCCAATGCTGCCAACGGCAATGAAGTGTTTGAGGATGAACCGGAGAAATCCACCTTGACAGTTGTCGGCACACCGGCCGCCAGTCCCGTCAACTTGATCTGGAATTTCCCATACCACTGGTTGATGCCGTTCTTTCCCGACATGATGCTGCTGAAGATCGGGGCTGTCTCCTCGAGGTAGTTGACAAAGGAAGTCGAACGATTCACCACGCTGAAAGTTGCATTGGCGGGTGACAGGAGTCGAAGGTATCCGGTCTTCCCGTTCTTCGTCATGGTGACCGTACGCCCGTCTGCACTGATGACGGCGTTGTCGGTGCAAGGGCTGTGCATGATCCAGTAGATAGTCGAGACGGTCTTGGGGGTGAATTCATCCTGCACGGTGATCGTCTTGCTGCTGCGATTGAGCTTCACGCCACGCTTGTATGCACTCACGTCGCGGCTGTAGACATCTGCCATGTTCACCACAAAGTATCCGCCCGTAGCATCGTTTGCGTCCTTGACGATGGTGGCTTCTGCATCTGGATTTTGCTCGGGTCTGGCATCCGGATTGAAGACCAGACAGTTCTTGCCTTCCGTGCGTACACGATAGTAATAAAACCGGCCGCGCGTGGCCGCAGAAGAGGTGGGTGCAGCACTGTAAGCAGGGGCGGTGACGGTGAAAAAATCAGAGGGATAGGGAGACTCCAGTCCGAGGTTTCCCTGCGCCCAAGTCTCGCCAAGGCCCTGGATGAAAAATGAGCCGGCATCGAGGTGACCATGACTGGCGTTGTTCTTTCCGGTGTGTATGCCGACATACAAAGCCGTTTCATCTGTCATATTCTCTCCGACATAACCATAATCAACGCCACGGATGAATCCAGATGCGGGCACTGCGTTGCCGGATCCTTGCTGCACGAGTGCTTTATCGTAAAAGATGAGGTCGCTCCATCCATTCATCTTGATGGTTTTTGCCGCATTGATGGACATACTCCTGTCATAGTGCGTCCGGGCCAGGTTCGCATCATTGTAGAATTTGGCGAACCACATATACGAAAGAAATCGATTGCCCTTCCCCACATAGAGGTAATCATCCCCGAAGGATGCAGTCCCTACCGGACCGGAAACGAGATAGGGAAACATACCGGTTTTCTTGATACCATTCAGGTTTGTCAGTCCGAACGTAGCCCCCAGGCAGCGTTTCATGGATTCCAGCGATAGTATGGTGTTCTGCAATCCGTACGACCAGTACGACATACCTTCTTCGCTCGCGCCATCCGGCTCGAATGACTGGAGGTATTTGAGCATGCCATTGGCACACTGTGCGATGACGGAGCTGTTGAATGCCGAGTCCATCTCGAAGGTCGCCAGTGCCGCCATGATCATACCGCCGTGGCAGATGCCGTTCCAGTTATCATCCGTATCATACCATTTGAAGGGTCCGGTGCTGGTGGTGATCTGGTTCATGCCCGGATTGAGGACGAAGTTTCTGACGGCATTGTAGAGTGAAGTCCGTTGTGCCGTGGTCAGGTAGTCGTATAAACCGTCATATGCCATGGCGACAGCCTTTGCAGCAATGCCTGCATCCAGAAAATGCCGGTTCGCACCCCAGTCGGGATAGGTGGTGAAGCGTTCGAGTTGTTGCCAGCAGCGAAGGGCATAGCGGGTATCCTTGGTGAACTGGTATGCGAGGACCAGGTAAGGGGCCTGGTCATTACCGAAGGTATGAAGGCTTGGAATGCGCAGGTTTGCACCATCAAGCTGGTAACTCATAAGGGAGGTACCGAGAATGGCATCCGCCCTTGAGATGATATCGTCATAGGTCGGCTTCGCATATGGATCCGTTTGTGCATTGAGTTTTATGGCAGCGATCTCTGCTGCAGAGTAGTATAATCTCGGATGTATATTCTTCTTCGCCGACACCGAAAAGCAGCCACCCATCTGTGCAGCGGTGACCGGTATGGAGAGTGCATTCGGATCCACGGGTGCCACAGGAGGAGGTACCACAGGAGGCGGTGGGGTCGGATCTACGATATCATCCTTTTTTTTGCAGGCAATGACAAGCATGAAAAGCAAAAAAGCACAGATGATCCTGTTCATAACGGCTCGGTTTTAGCGGTCTTTCATACTAAGTTAAACGTTTTAGATATGGAAAACACCTGCGTCAGGATCATTGAATGGATGTCATGGGCGCAAACGTTTGCGTATGATGAACCAATGGGTGTATCAGGTCATCCGGGAGGTCAGCGTCCCGGCCTTTGCCAGGGAATCCTGCCCCCTTCCTGAATGTGTTGCATGAGCAGTGCGTTGAGTTTCCGGTAGATGGCAGGGTTGGTGTTGATCCGGTCATTCCGCTCCATCGGATCTTCCCTGAGGTTGTAGAGTTCCATCGGCTGGAAAGGACTATTCTGAAGCAGCTTCCAGTCTCCGAGGCGGAGGGCGTGGTATGCTTTTCCGCCGTATCGTTCGCCGCCTTCCCGCCGGATGAAATACAGGGGTCTTTCCTCCGGCGCTTCAGGCTTCCCGAGCAAGGTGGGCAGGAAGCTTCTGCCATCGGTCTGCTCACCCCGGGGCAGTCCTGCCAGATCCATGAGGGTTGGGAAAATATCCATCGACAAGTTCAGCTGGTGGGAAATGGTTCCTGGAGCTATGACGCCCGGCCATGACAAACAGGTGGGGACCCTGATACCGCCCTCGTACATGCTCTGTTTGCCGTCGCGAAGGGGACCATTCCATGCAGAATCTGACAGGTTACCGCCGTTATCACCGGTGAAGATGACGAGGGTGTTATCGTATTGTCCGGATTCCTTCAACGCTTTCATCACCTTCCCGATGCCGTCATCCATGTGTTCGATGAGTGCCACCAGGGATGCACGCGTGCGGCCGATACCGGGTTCTCGCTTCAGTACGCGGTCGAGCCATTCCTTCGGCGGCTGCACCGGAAAATGTGGTGCATTATAGGCCAGGTAAAGGAAAAAAGGACTTGCATCCTTTGCCCGGGCATGGATATGATCGACCGACCACTGCGTGAACAGATCCGTCGCATGACCGACCGGATCGATGACCTGCGTATCTGACCGCATGTAATTCCTGCCATGGCGACGATGCAGCCAGTAGTCATCCATCATATCCTCCAGCCATCCGTGAAAATGGTCGAAGCCCTTGTCATTGGGGAGGTTCGGGAGGTCAAAGCCGAGATTCCATTTACCCACATGTGCCGTGTGGTATCCTGCTGACTTTAGCCTGGAGGGGAGTAGGACCGCTGACGGATCAAGGAATCCCCAGTTGTTATCCGGTAAAGAGCGGATAAGGCCGGGCACCCCCACCCTATCAGGATATCTGCCCGTCATGAGGGATGCACGGGTAGGAGCACACACGGGGGAATTCGAATAAAAACGATCAAAGCGCATGCCGGAACGACAAAGGGCATCTATATGAGGAGTACGTACATCCTTCGTGCCATATATCGAGAGGTCGTTCCATCCCAGGTCGTCTGTGAGGATCAGCAGGATATTAGGACGGGTCCGATCAGGCTTTTGCGCCAGCAATGGAACAGAAACCAGCAACAACTGGACGACCATCGCAATCATGCTAAAAGGCCGTGCGAAAAGAGGGGTGGATGTCATGAACGTAGTAAATTCTGGAATGATGAACGGGATGGTCCGCCGAGGCGAAATTATACACAAATCTCAGAACCCCTGCTATACCATCAGAAGGATGATTGTGGACAAGGGATACGTAAACCCTTGAAACATCGCCGGGTTTTGAACAAAAGCCCCCTTTCGATCACTGCATGCAGATGTCATTCGAATTAACTGCAGACATCTGTAACTTTGCGGCGCAAATGATTAAACCGGGTGAGTGTGCTGCTGTGCGGCGGTCCCTCCGATGAAAACCAATATAATACCGACCATGATCAGTCTGAACGTAAATGCATCATTCATTTATCATGCCCTCAAACTCTCTGATGCGATAAAAAAAAATACAGAGTCAGTCATCAAAAAGCAAGGCATCACGGCACAACAACTCCAGATCCTGCTCCTACTTGCCAATGACCCGAACACGATATTCCTTCAGGAGCATCCGCAGCAGAAACCGCTGATGGCAAAAGAGATAGCCCAGGCATTGGATGTGAGCAGGGCGAATATCACGAACCTGCTGAACGTCCTGATCAGTAAAAAACTCGTGGTGTCTTCGGAAGACGATGAAGACAAACGCAGGAAGCGCCTAAAACTCACTGCTTCAGGTACCCGGCTTGTGCAAAAAGCAGTGGGACTGCTGGACAAAAAAAACGAACAACTCTTCTCCGGCCTATCCCAAAAACAGAAGGAAGGCTTCATCCTCACGGCCAGGAACTGTCTTGCTGTATTGTCGTAATATCACATAACCCTTGTTTTCAACGATTATCGCGTTGATGCCCCCTCAATCTTTTGAAGCCATATACTGCGCCCGAGGCAAGCAACAGGGATAACCCGCCATCAACTGGCACATCGGACCCCTGGGGATCGTTTCCATTGGCATCAGGCTGCGCAATAAGAGAGATCGGGCATACCAAAAAGATCATGATCACAACCTGAGTGATCATTTTTTTTATGAGGATCATGTGGGATTTACTTTTTTTTTGATTCACTATTGTTTCACAAACTGTTCGATCGTTTTTTGTCCGCCGGCACTTGTCAGCTCCAGCAGATAGATCCCGCGACTGAGTTTATCCGTCGGGATCTGCAGGGACTTCCCATCCGCCTTCATTCCGGTCATCTTCCATACCTGCTGCCCCTGTGGCGTGATGATCCTTGCCGAATACAGGCCTGCATCCGCATTTGCGATCAGTACGTTCAACCGGTCGAGTGCGGGGTTTGGATAGAGGCT
>JBIKIB010000192.1:0-7040 GCA_044361845.1 Chitinophagaceae bacterium
GATCCCGGCTTGTCCTTTATGCACCAATGAGAGGGCCGCTTCTTCCACCTGCCCTAGTTCGAGTTGGGATACTCCCGCCAAAGCGGAAAGCTCTGCCAGGTTTGGCTTCACCATAAAAACCCCTTCCTGCAGGGCCAGCTTCAAGGGATCACCACTGCAGTCAAGGATCAGTCTGCTTCCCTTCTCCTTTACCAGCCTTGCCAAACGGGCATAAAAGCTGTCGGGCATTCCGGAAGGGAGGCTTCCGCTGGCCACCACAATCCCCGGAAATGGACTGATCGAGGTGATATCGTTGATGATTTCCTGTTGTGTCGATTCTGCGATCTGAGGGCCGGCGGCAATGATCCTGTACTGTCTGTTGGTAGCACTGTCCATCACCATGATGCTTTCTCTTGTCTCCCCTTCGATGCTGAAGACCTTTAACAGCATCCCTTCCCCGGCGATCAGTTGCTGCAGGTACCGGCCATTATGCCCGCCTGCCAGGATGAAAGCCAGGGCTTGTCCCCCAAGCCGACTGATACCCCTGGAAACATTGATACCTCCCCCACCGGCATCGACACGGGGGTTCGGACTACGCAGTTTATGGTCCGGCTCCAGCCGGTCAACCGTGAAACTCTTGTCAATCGCGGGATTCAGGGTGATGGTCAGGATGGTGTCCATAATTGAAAACGATCAGGTATGATGATGTAAAGTAAAATCCGGATGCTGTTCAGCGGGAAAATATACATCCTATGGAAAAAAATATGCTTCAGGTTAACAGCAAAGTCTCCAATCAATTCGACTCGATCTCAAAAATTGTCGCTGTGAATATACCTTTTTCCTTTTTCGCCATGGCCACACCCCAGGTACCATCGTAACGGATCACGGCAGGCACCAGGTATTTCCCGGCATGGGTCATTTCGACATGCATCCGCACATCGAAATGATACAGACCTGCATTGTAACTCATGTTATACGTCCGTTCAAGGACCTCGAAAGTCTGATAGTCAAACCAGGTGGTCATGTCATCAATGACAATTCTGTCGCGGTCGAATGAATTTAGTCCGGGCTTTGCCTTCACCGTAAACACATAACAAAGCTCACCTTTTCTTTCCCGGATATCGATATCATGATCATAGAGTTTAGAGTGTCCGGGATCGAAGATCTGTACCTTATCGCCCATGAGTGGTATACCGGGGATATCGGATCCCGGATCAAAGAACAGCATCTTGAGTTGTTCCTTGTTTTTTTCGAGGCCTGACTTACCCTTCAGACCAAGCCTGGCATCCCTCACGCGGTTGTGTTGTCCGCATATGGTGTCGAACGCAAAGAAAAGCCCATCGTAGAGTTTGGCGGTGTAGTACCTGTAATCCCCTGACCGGTCATAGAAATCCCCGCTGTGTTTTTCCTCCAACATCCGGGTGATCCGGCATCCTTTCCAGGCGGTCTGGCGCGTCCTGCTCTGCTGGCTGGCTTTCACACCTCCCTTCCGGTCAAGCATCCGAACATCGTTGAGTGATGTGTACGACAACACCCTAAGGTTCCGGAAAGCCTTGTAGAATGTCGTATCAGCCCTGACACGATCGATGAACCCCTGCACATTGGTACCTGATCGGATCACCACTTCTGACAATGTCACCAACCTTCCCCCGGCATCCACGGTATCGTGTTGCTGAGCGAAAGACACACAGGGTATCAGGAGACAAAAAAGAAATTTCAAGCGATGCATCCGTTGGTGTTTTCAAACCCTTGCATGACAAACAATATCATGGCCTGGGATAAAGCATCTTATAATCCGTCCGGATCTTCCCTTTCGTGATCTCATCCAATCTTTTTTTCAACAGTTTTCGTTTCAGCAAAGAGATATGATCAATGAATAGTTTCCCTTCGATATGATCATACTCATGCAGGATGACCCTTGCGGTGATGCCATTGAAGGTCTTTTTGTGCTTTACGAAGGACTCATCAAAGTATTCCAGGGTGACCTTTTCTTCACGAAGCACATCCTCGCGCACCCTTGGTATGCTCAAACATCCTTCGGTATACGACCATGGCTCGCCTTCAAGCGACTTTATCCGTGCGTTGATGAATACTTGTTTCAGTCCGGGTTCATCAGGATACAGTCCCTGCTCTTCATCCTCAAGGTTTGTGAAGATCTGGGAACTGTCCACCACGAATAGACGGATGGGGCGATTGATCTGTGGAGCGGCCAATCCTACCCCGTTGGAAGCATACATGGTCTCCCACATATCCGCTATGAGCTTGTCCAGTTGAGGGTGTTCCGGATCGATGTCTTTTGCGACCTGCCGGAGAACGGAATGACCATAAGCAACAATGGGTAGAATCATAAGTTGCAAAATTACAAAATTTGCGGCATCCTGCCTTTCAAGATGGATCAGAAAGGAGGGCTCTACGCACAGGAAGGAACTTGAGAATATTGACCGCTTATCTGTACTTTCACGCGCTCAATACCTGAAGATACAGTGAGTCGTTCCTTTACAACCATACTCCTTTTGACAGCCTGTTGTTCCTTGTTCGCTCAGAAAAAGAACGAAGGATTCGTCCTGCAGATAAAAAAGACCACCTCCAGCGTGACCATCGACGGGAATGAGCGGGACGAAGCATGGCGGTCGGCGCAGAAAGCCAAGGATTTTTTCATGATCACACCGATGGACACAAGCAAGGCCACGGTGACCACTGAGGTCAGGATGTGCTACGACGATCGTAACATCTACCTCTTGGCGATCTGCCATAAAAAACTGTCCGGGCCCTACATGGTGGAATCCCTTCGCCGTGATTTCGCATTCGGCAAGAACGATAATTTCCTGGTGTTCATCGATCCTTTCGACGACCAGGTCAATGGTTTTGCTTTCGGGGCCAATGCTGCTGGTGCGCAATGGGACGGGATGATGTATGACGGGAGCAAAGTGGATCTGAACTGGGACAATAAATGGATATCTGTCGTGACCAACCGGGAAGACGCATGGGTGCTGGAAGCCGCCATCCCATTCAAGACGATCCGCTACAAGAAAGGCATCCGAAAATGGGGCATCAATTTCAGCAGACTCGATATCAGGGTTCCGGAGAAGTCAAGCTGGGCGCCTGTACCGAGACAATTCCCAAGTGCCGCACTGGCGTATTCAGGGATTCTTTTGTGGGACGAGGAGCCTCCACAACCGGGAACGAATTTGTCCATCATACCCTACATGCTCGGAGGCCTTCGAAAAAGCCATATTCCTTCCAAAACCGTTGAATTCAAAAGAGAAATGGGCTTGGACGCAAAAGTCAGCCTGAATTCATCGCTCAATATGGACCTGACCATCAATCCGGATTTCTCACAGGTGGAAGTGGATCGTCAGGTCACCAACCTGGATCGCTTCGAGCTTTTTTTCCCGGAACGAAGGCAGTTCTTTTTAGAGAACGGGGATCAGTTCTCCAACTTCGGATACAGTTCCATCCGTCCGTTCTTTTCCCGTCGCATCGGCCTCAACGCGCCGATCATCGCGGGGGCTCGGGTGAGTGGAAAGATCAACAAGGACTGGCGCATGGGTGCGATGGATATGCTCACCGGCAAAGTGGATTCAGTCGGACTGCCTGCGCAGAATTATGCCGTGCTTGCCCTTCAAAGAAGGATTTTCTCCCGGTCGAATCTGGGATTTCTGTACATCGACAAGCAATCTTTCGCGGGCGGCAATATGCCTGATACGTCAAAAGCAACTTACGCCTCCTACAATCGCAACCTTGGACTGGAATACAACCTGGCATCCCAAAACAACCAATGGACGGGCAAGGCCATCCTGGTGAAATCCTTCAGTCCCGGCCTCCGTGGAGAAGACTGGGTGCATGCCGGCAGCCTTCAGTTCAGCAATCGCCATATCACGGCCGGATGGCAGCACGAATACGTGGGAAGGAACTATACAGCGGAAGCTGGCTACGTCCCACGCCGGGATCATATCCGGTTGAGTCCGGTCATCAGCCGTAATTTTTTCCCCCGAGGAGGACCCGTCCTGAGCCATAATGTCCGCATCGCATCCACTCGTTTTTACACTCCGCAATGGAAGCAAACCGATAATGAGACCTATGTCGCGTACACACTGGGTATGCGCAACCAGGCCAGTTTCTCCACCTATCTGTCCTATGATTTTGTGCAGCTCCGTGCGCCATTCGACCCGACGAATACCGGCAAGGATACCCTTTCGGCCGGCAGCCGGCATAAATGGAATGCCATTGGTATGGAGTTCGTCTCCAAACCACAACGCCTGTTCACCTTCGGGTTCAGCTCCCGGTACGGAGGGTACTATGCGAATGGTACCAGGCTTAATATCACAACCGATATCGGATATCGCTTCCAGCCTTATGTGAGCCTTGCCATCAGTGCCAGCTACAATGATATCCGCCTCCCGGATCCATGGAACCGCACCAGGTTCTGGCTGATCGGACCACGCATGGATGTGACCTTGACGAACACCCTCTTCTTCACAGCGTTTCTACAGTACAACGAACAGCAGCGTAATGTGAACCTGAACACCCGTTTCCAGTGGCGTTATCGTCCGGCATCCGACCTGTACATCGTCTACACCGACAACTATTACACCAACCCACTGATGGTCAGAAACAGGGCACTGGTGCTGAAATTCAACTACTGGTGGAACCTTTGATGATCATCTGGAAGCAAGATTTTTTCCTCTTTACATATTTTCAATGCCGAAGTTATCTGTAGGAGCTTGAAAATTCCGAATACTTCATTTGCGTTGATGGGATGGTGATGAATAACCCTACAGTTGTATTGATATTAGAAGGTCGCTTCAAAAACCTACCCACACACGGGGCCCACAATTAGAGGGTGATGATGCATGAATGGAATCCTGGCGAAGTCATATCCTATTAGAAAGTTTCTATTTTCGGAATTCTTTGCACATCTGTTAAAATGCCCTACATTGATCCTAAAAACCAATCAGACATGAGACGGTACATTCCATTTCTTTTTACCCTTTTTTCTTTGACGGACATCACCGCACAGGTTCGACCTTCGGGGATATTCGGAGACCATATGGTACTGCAGCGCAATAAGCCCATTCGCGTCTGGGGGACTGCCTCACCGGGAGAAAAGGTGACCGTACAATTCAACAGCAAGGCCCTTAAGGTGAAGGCATCGAGTTCGGGTGACTGGCAGGTGACGCTGCCTGCGATGACGCACGGTGGTCCATACACGATGACCATAACCGGCAAAGACACCGTGAAGTTCAGTGACATCCTTGTCGGAGAGGTTTGGATATGCTCCGGTCAGTCGAATATGGAATGGAATGTCAACAGTTCCGATAGCTCTAAGAAAGAGATCGCCAATGCGAAGTATCCTCAGATCCGGCAGGTCAAGATCTCAAAGGATGCATCGGTACTTCCCCGGAAAGACATCAGTAAGCCCGCTCCATGGGTGATCTGTAGTCCGGAGACCGTGGCGAACTTCACCGCTGCCGGATATTTCTTCGCCCGCGAACTACAGGAAAAGCTCGGCGTGCCTGTTGGCCTGATCAATTCATCCTGGGGTGGTACGCATGTTGAAACGTGGACCAGCGGGGATGCGTTGTTCGCGCATCCGGATTTCGCAGGGCTGAAACAAAAATACCCTACGGTCGACACCGTCATCAAGGCGCCTAATGCGTATGGGTCGCTGTTGTACAATGCGATGATCAATCCCATCGTCGGCTATGGTGTGGGTGGCGCCATCTGGTACCAGGGCGAGAGCAATGCCAGCCGGGCCGATCAGTACAATATCAGCTTCCCGATGATGATCAAAGACTGGCGCAGTCGCTGGAATGATGAATTCCCCTTTTATTTCGTACAACTCGCAAATTTCCAGGCAGCCTTCGGGAACAGCCAGAACGGAGGAAGCCAGTGGGCAGAACTCCGAGAGGCACAGACCAACACGTTAAGTCTGCCCAATACCGGCATGGCGGTGATCATCGACATCGGCAATTCAAAAGACATCCATCCGCGCAACAAACAGGACGTCGGGAAGCGGCTCGCTTTGCTGGCCCTGGGCAAAACCTATAAACTCGACATACCGCATGAAAGCCCGATGTTCGAATCCATGACGACAGATCGGAAAACGGTCACCATCCGCTTTAAAAATACCTACGGCGGACTCACTGTCAGGAATAAATACGGGTATGTGAATGGATTTGAAGTGGCGGGTACCGACCAAAAATTCCACTATGCCCAGGCAAGGCTGCAGGATGGACAGGTCATCGTGACCTGCGACAAAGTGACTTCCCCGGTGGCCGTTCGCTATGGATGGGCGGATGACCCGAACGACCTCAATCTTTACAATTCAGCGTCGCTGCCTGCCGCCCCGTTCCGGACCGACAACTGGGACAAGAAAACAAAAGGCGTGAGATTCGGGTATTGATCGAAATCGATCAATGCGCAAGCAGAAACGACAAAGGGGATCGCGCCACTGATGGTGCGATCCCCTTTGTTCATGTATCTTATGATTGATGTGAGAGATCACATCTTCTTTGCGTCTTCCAGGAATTTAGCGAGTCCGATATCTGTCAGTGGATGCTTTAATAGTCCGAGAATCGAGTCCAGCGGACAGGTGCAGACATTCGCACCGGCTTCTGCGGCCTTGACGATATGCAGGGCTGAACGGATGGATGCGGCAAGGATCTCCGTTTCAAAACCCTGAAGGGTGTAGATATGTGCCATTTGGGAGATCAGTTCCATCCCATCCCAGCTGCCGTCATCGATTCTTCCGATGAAGGGGGAAACATAGGTGGCACCTGCTTTTGCGGCCAGGATGGCCTGCCCTGCGGAGAATACCAGCGTACAATTCGTCCTGATGCCATTATTGGCGAACCAGCGGATGGCTTTGATGCCATCTTTGATCATCGGCACTTTCACCACGATGTTCTTATGCAGGGAGGCCAGTTGCTTACCTTCCGACAGGATCCCTTCGAAGTCTGTTGCGATCACTTCGGCACTCACATCACCATCGACCATCTCACAGATGGCCAGGTAGTGGTTCTCTATAGCCTCACGGCCTTTGATACCTTCCCGAGCCA
>JBIKIB010000193.1:0-7010 GCA_044361845.1 Chitinophagaceae bacterium
AGCGCCTCCGGGGCAGATGACAATTGAAGTGCCATTTGCTTTTCCTTCTTCCGGTGCGAACATGGTCAGTGTGGGTTTGCTGACATTGTAAATGACTTTTGTCTTCCAACTGTTGTTGTCATTCATCCCTTCATCCCAGTTCCAGGTTTCTGATCCTTGCACATCGCCAGCATATAAAGGGATGACCTTTTGCTGGGCGAAGGCAACAGAAAAGATCATGTAACATGTCAGTAATGTTCTGAAGAGTGGATTCATATTATTTTGAAAAAGATTTCATTGAATAAGGGGCAATAGCATACTAATTGCGGATGGTGGACCATTGATCGGTCAAAGGGTTTTAATGAAATTACTTTACATTTCACAAAAATGTGAATATTGGAACAAGATGGGTTAAGATTTCTGCCTTTATTTCAAATGGATGAAGGATTGGTATCAAACGTCGAAATACGGATATTTGGATATCAATAATTTCAATCATGGCATTCCCAAGTATATATGAAGTTTCAACCTCCGCAGTTCTTCAGCAAAGGATAGATGCATTAAGTCCTATGAGTCAACCAGTCTGGGGCAAGATGGATGTTTCTCAAATGCTTTCACATTGTGCTATTCCATATAAGCCATTCATCACCGGAAAGGAGCCTGCAAAGCCGCCATTCCTGGTGCGGTTGATTTCAAGGATTTTCTTCAAAAGGATGATGACCGGAGAAAGCGATTTGCGCAGGAACATGCCGACAGGAAAGGCTTTTATGGTGACGGGGGAGCCCGAATTCATGCGGGTCAGGGATAATTTAAAAGATGCTGTGGCGATCATACCGGAGAAGGGGGAGTCTTTTTTCGAGGGGCTCGAACATCCATTATTAGGTAGACTTTCAGCAAGGGAGTGGAGTAATTTGCTCTACAAGCATCTTGACCATCACCTCCGGCAATTCGGGGTTTAATCAGTGAAAATGTCATTGATGCGGATTTTGTTCACCGGCTTCTGTTTCTTGTTTTTTTCTTGCATTTCCACCAAGAGGATTGGCATGCCCACATCGAAGGGTCAAGTGCTCACGGGTTCCGATTTCTGCCAGATTGCATCAGGATACTCTTGGAAAGAGCGGGATTCACTTTCATTACAAGCTTTTGGCAAAGGGAGTATACCACCATTCTACCGAAGATTTATCCCGGTAAGGGTGCAGGGAACTGATTCGGTTGGGGGAAAGCATAGGGCTATATTTTTTGTTGCTACGGATTATTTCATGATCGGAAATGCATCCGACTGGGTGCGTGTACCATTAACGCCGATGGCAGCACAGATTGTTGCTGATAGGCTGGATTGTTTCCTTCCTACTAAAAAACTTGTGGATATCATTAATGAACAGAGTAAAGTCAGGCTCAATCCAATACCAATGTATGCCTTCCGTGACAGTACAATAACAATGATGCATCACCATTTGATCATCGAAGGGCAGCGAAAAGGTCGCAAAGGGCTGATCAGTGGAATCAAAAAGGATGTTGTGCTTTGCAGTGAATCAGCGATGAAAGGGAAGTCCGACCGTGTCGCTATTTATGGATGGCATAGGCTGGATGGGCGGCCGATACAGCCGCTTTATACAGGACATATAAACCGCTATGTTGATTACAGCCATGGTGTAAGACTGGTCTATAGAAGGATAAAGGTGGATGGTAAATGGATGGATTATAGAAATCTGATGGATGATTCGAAGCTCCGTTGTCTGATAACAGATGAGCAGGGACAGATGCTATTTAGGTATTAAGTTGTTGACCGAAAGGCAGCAATCAAGGCTATTCTGGTCATAAGGGAAATGGTATTTTAGGTTCGGTGGGAAAGTTTTATGTTTTTAATTCCTATTTTCCACTAAAATTTCTAAATTCTTTTTTTGCCAGAGAGATTGCCATACAACGAGGAGACTGTACTATCCCTATTAAGCAAGGATAGTCAATATGCCTTTCAGCTCATTTATGACCGGTATAAAGATAAAATATACAGGGTGGCTGTCAGCATGCTTAAATCAACTGTATTGGCTCAAGAGGTTGTTCAGGATGTTTTCATGAAGGTGTGGTTTGAGCGGCAGCAGCTTTATCAGTTAAGGTCTTTTGAGGACTGGCTTTTCATTGTTGCGAGGAATCACATATTCAATCAGCTCAAAAAGGTATCGATAGAGTGGAAAAATGCGAAGGGCCTGCATGAGCAGGGGACTTATAGATCATTATTAGAGGATAGTGAAAACAATTTAGACCGAAATGCATACTATAAACTTCATCAAAAGGCATTGGAAAGCTTAACGAATCACCAAAAGGATGTTTATCAATTAGTGAAGTTGAAGAGGTTTTCTTATAAGGAGGCAGCCTTGATTTTGAAAATATCTCCTCTTACAGTGAAAAAACACATGTCTCGTGCTGTTAATTCCATTCGAAAGTTCATACATCAATCAGGTTTCAGAATTATTTAAAAAAATCCTCCGGATACGTACTACCATCGCTTCCGTTTATTGTCTTTAATGGACAATCATATCCATGCAAAGGAGCGAGATAGAGGAATTGCTTGACAGATATGTCAGAAATGAGCTGAGTGGGGGGGAATTGGATTTCCTATTTGAGATCATTGCCAGTGGCAGGTATGATAATTTAGTACAACAATTCCTGAAAGAAAGGCTGGTTTCTCCTGTAGCTGATTCGGTGGGTATCCCTGCTGATGTATCGGATGGCATCATGCGTCATATTTCGGAGGCTGCAGCTTTTACCGATCGTTCAATTTCCACTTCAAACCGGAATGGGTTTGGAAGGCGATCTGCTGTCATAGCCCGTTATCTAGTAGCGGCATCCTTTTTTATTTCGTTTGTTTTATACGTGATTTACTCGCGCCCGGACAGCAAAGAGCGGTTCATGACATTTATCCCCCAGGAAAATCATATCCACCACAGAAATACTGATGGTAAAGGGGTCATTGTTAGGTTGTCTGATGGTAGTGTAGTTCGACTTGAACAAGATGCAAGCATCCATTATCCGAAGCAATTTACGGGTGGCCAACGGGAGGTTTATCTTCAGGGGGATGCATTTTTTGAGGTTGCTAAAGACTCGCGTAAACCTTTCATCGTGTATTCCGGATCGATTGTCACAAGGGTGTTGGGTACCAGTTTTTTCATTCGCGACGATCCAAGGAATCAAATTGAGGTTGAAGTCAGGTCCGGAAAAGTTCAGGTTTTTGAGAATACAAAATTGACCGGTTCTACAGGAACGCAACATGTTTTGCTTCAGCCAAATCAGAAAGTCATTTTCAATGAATCGGACGGGAGCTTTCTAACAGGCATTTCTGAAAAGCCGGTGCGTGTGAAATCCAATGGTAACGAATTTGTTGAAAGCCGGGAGCCAGTAGTGTTCGTATACAACAAAACCAGCTTGAAGGATATCCTGTTGGATCTTGAGAGCAATTATGCCATTGATATTGTGGTGGAAAACGAAGATTTGAACAATTGTTTTTTTACGGGAGATATAACTGATCAGGATCTGTTTTCCAAACTGAAGATCATTTGTCTTACGATCGATGCTGATTATGAGATCAATGGGTCAAAGATTTTAATCACCGGAACAGGATGTAACTGACCTGCAATGATTGCGAAAAATAGTCCAAAACTGCCAATATGAGAAGAAAACAAAAAGTGTTGTCGATGATGGTCTTAGCCTTCAGGATAACAATCACACAATCAGTCCTTGCCATGCTGTTCGCGACAATTCTTTTTGCGAAGGATGCTCATAGCCAGGGTGTCCTGGAAAAGAAATTTACCCTGTTGGTGAAGAACGTCACCATTGAAAAGCTCATCATGGGTGTGCAGAAGGAAGCGAATGTAAAGTTCAGTTACAGTTCTAATGTCCTCATTGAAGGGAAGACATTTGACTATCAGGCTGTGAACAAGACCATTCAGTCTTTCTTGGATGAGATGATCCTGCCCAATGGGATCAATTATCGCGAAGTGAATAATCAAATCGTATTGTTCACGCAAACAAAGAATAGTACTTTATTACCTATTGCCGCTTCGGTCAAGTCAACTCAGGTAAGGGTCATTGAGGGGATCATTTATAATGAGCAGGGGCAACCCGAACAGGGGGTCAGTGTAAAAATAAAAGGGAGTTCTGCAGGTACAATGACAGATGCGGACGGTCGGTACTCTATTGAAGGCCCTGATGGGAATTTCACATTGGTTGTAAGCGCTGTAGGGTATGTAACCACAGAAATTGTAGTTACGAATCAGACAAGGCTCAACATTACCCTTAAGGCTGCCGATAAGGTATTGGATGATGTTGTCGTTGTAGGGTATGGAACCCAGCGCAAGGCAGATGTTACAGGATCCGTGGTAAGGATTTCAACGGAGAAGACCAGTGATTTACCGAATTATAACATCCTTCAGTCATTGCAAGGTCGGGCACCGGGGCTGAATGTAACTACGCCTGACAGACCGGGTGAAAATCCCCAGATCACCATTCGCGGGGTCAACTCGATATCAGCATCGACCAATCCTTTGATTGTTTTGGATGGTGTGATTTATAATGGTAACCTCTCCGAGATCAATGCCAATGATATTGCATCAGTTGATGTATTGAAGGATGCAAGTGCGGCTGCAGTATATGGTTCGCGTGCGGCCAATGGTGTATTGTTGATTACAAGTAAAACGGGAAAGACTGGAAGTCCGCAGTTCAATTTTAATACATATTATGGACTACAGGTAGCCGATAACCTGGTTAAAGTATTGGATGGGCCGGGATACTTGCAGAAGGTGCTTGATTTTCGTGAAGCAACAGGACTTGTGGCTGATCCTTCAAAAATAGACACGTACATCACCGTTACCGAAGCACAGAATAAGAATAATGGTGTAACTACAGACTGGATGGACAAGGTCATCCGGCAATCCAGTATGAACAATTATCACCTTGACGTCTCCGGTAAATCTGCCAATACGAATTATTATGTGTCCGGCACTCATTTCCGTCAGAATGGTATTGTGATAAACGATAATTACAAACGGACCACCATCAATCTGAACCTGACAAATAAATTAAAAGACTGGTTATCTGTTTCATTCAAGACCATGTTCTCTTCACAGGATTTTTCAGGTCGCGAAGCAAGTTTGACGAGTGCCTATCAGCAAAGTCCATATGGAAGCTTTTTAGATCCCAATGGTCCTGGCGGTTATGCACTTTTGCCTGTGGGAGATCCTTTGGGCGTAAATCCAATGGCAAATACACTGATAGATAACAAGGATAAACGCAATTCACTTTGGGGACTATTTTCTTCGAATGTGGATGTCCCATTCATTCCTGGTCTTCGTTGGACCATGAACTATTCTGCAAACCTTCGAAATGCTCAAACAAATGAGTTTATCGATAAACTTTCATCGACCACAGGAACAACTGCCAATGGCATTGCGACAAAGAATTTAGCACAAAGCTATGATTGGACATTCGACAATTACCTGAATTATAAGCGGAAGTTTGGTCTACATAACATTGATGCAACTTTTCTTATAAGTAGGGAAAGAAATCAGGTCGAGACGAATGAAATGATCGGCCGGAATTTTTTTACAGAGGCGAATGGATATAATAATATGTCCATTGCGGGAGTGCAACAGGTTGCTTCAAATTTTGAGGAGCAAAATAGCATCGCCATGATGGGAAGGATCAATTATGGCTTTGATAATAGATATGCGCTTACGCTTACGACGCGTAGGGATGGCTATTCTGGTTTTGCGGAGCGGAATAAGTATGGGATATTCCCCTCTGTAGCTGTTGCGTGGACCGCCACCAATGAAAAATTCATGAAGGACATCTCCTGGCTTGATTACCTTAAACTCAGACTTTCCTATGGGGAGAACGGCAATCAGGCCGTCGGCAGGTACCAGTCACTTGCCCGAATGACAACAAGCAATTACGTATTCGGACAAACATCTGTTGCTACCGTTTTTGTCAACTCCATGGCCAACAGCAACCTTTCATGGGAGACGACGACTTCAAAGAACATTGGCATCGATTTCACAATGATGAATTGGCGTATCAACGGTTCAGTTGATGTGTATGCTTCTCGCACGAGGGATATACTTTTAAAGAAGGCTCTGCCTCAGACATCGGGCTTTAGCGAGATTTTCACCAATATCGGAGAAGTGGCAAACAAGGGGGTGGAACTTTCACTTACTTCTGTAAACATTAAAAATGATGCCCGTCAGTTTCAATGGGAGTCGGGTTTTGTATTCGCTCGAAACCGGAACAAGATCCTGAAGCTGACTGGTGCGGATGCCAATAATGATGGAATCGAGGACGATGATATCCGCAACCAGTGGTTCATTGGTGAACCCTTGGGTTCAATCTTCGGGTATAATATCAACGGGATACATCAGTTGAATGAACCTGGCATTCCCGTTGGATTCCGTCCTGGTGATTTCAGGATTGTTGACAAGAATAAGGATGGGGTGTTGAATGCCAGTGACCGGATGATCCTTGGCAATAATCTGCCAAGTTACACTTTCAGCATATCGAATACGGTCAGATTTAAGCAGCTAAATCTCTATGTCCTTATCAATTCAATCCAGGGAGGGAATGGGTACTACATGGGAAACAATTACGCGACACGCAGTCCCAATGCGCCGTTCACCACCTTCTCGGAGAGGTTCAATGTTCAGGATGTCCCATATTGGACACCTAAACGAGCTTCGAATGATTATCCGAGGATCAATTACAACCCCGCTTTCCCGCACCCGGTTTTGGAAGACAGGAGTTTTATCAGATTGCAGGATGTAAGTCTATCGTATTCTTTTGAAAGATCAATGCTGGATAAACTCAAACTATCCAACCTAAGGATCTATCTGAGTGGTAAAAACATGTTCACAATAACAAAGTGGACCGGTTATGATCCGGAGAATGGGTCCACGTTGGTCAACTTTCCATTGATGAGGACATTCACGATGGGCATAGATCTTAAATTTTAAACCAGATAATATTCTAATCATGAATAAAAATATGCA
>JBIKIB010000194.1:0-6971 GCA_044361845.1 Chitinophagaceae bacterium
ATGTTGATGGCAGGACTGGAAATCGTGCAAGGTGGTGGCGGTGTACTTCACCCCTGCCAGGTTGGGGATGGATGCGCCTGCACTGCGGATAAAATCATGCACATCGACCGAAACCCCTGTCAGATGGGGGATGTGATAGTAATAAAACGGGAGCTCCGGAGCTGCGGCAGCGATGCTGGCCATGCAATCGACCATATTCGCGGTGGAGACCGGTTTGAAATAAAACGCCGATACCGAAGAGATCGCATCTGAACCGATCGCAGCGGCATGCGTTGCGAGTATCCGTGCTTCGGTGATGCTGCTATGTCCGACATGCACAATGACTTTTATCCTGCCGGCAGCCGCCTCCAGAAAATGCTCTGCGACCGTCATGCGCTCCGAGATGGTCATATTGGGCCCTTCGCCGTTCGTACCGCAGATGAATATACCCTTCAGGCCATCGGCCACCAGCTTTTCGACGACGACCGGGATCATCTCCGTGTGGATGGATCCGTCAGGGTGGAAAGGGGTGAAAGTGGCCGCGATCAATCCGTCGGTCAGTAACATATCAGGTTGTTTAGTGATGAGGAAATGATCCTTTCCCGGTGATGGGAAATGAGGATCTCAATAATGCATCCATCCACCGCTGCCGGCGGGTTGCCGGCAACGGTAAAGGGATGTGGATGTTGATGTATAAGAATGGTTCCGTCCGGTCAGTACCCGGCGGTCTGTTTCAATTGCGGGTTGTTAGCAAGTACTGTGGCATTGAGTGGCCAGTAGATCGGAGTCGTCTTACCGATCAGGTTCGGCACGTAGGTGTATACATTGATGGATCCGCCGGAGTGGAATCGTACCAGATCGAACCAGCGTTTGTTCTCGAAGAACAGTTCACGACCGCGTTCTTTGAGCACTTCCCGTTCAAGGCTGAGCTTATCCGTCGCACCGGCGTATCCGGGGTTTCCCGCGCGGGTGCGGATGAGGTTCAATTGCTTCACGCATTCCGCACTATTACCCAGTGCGGCATAGGCTTCCGCCTTCAGCAGCAGGAGGTCAGCAAGCCGGTAGAGGATGATATCATTATCCGGGAATCGGTCATCCGAGTACTTTGTACCGGGGTATTTGGTGATCCAGAAATAACCGAGGGTGGTGGCAGACCTTTGCTGCACCCAGGTGAAGGGTATGCGTTTGTCAGCCCAGTTCTCCGCGAAGAGTGACCGTGAAAGGGGGCTCACCTGGTAAGCTCCCTGGGCATTCCCTGAATTCGCCGCCCATGGGATACTATCAAGATTCAATGCACCGGTCACAATCGCCTGGAAAGGAAGTGCGTTGACGGCATAATTGCCACCGAGCTCATCCCGGTTGTAATAGGCGGCGATGACCACTTCCGTATTGGTTGCAGCCCGTACGCCTGTCACATCCTTGAAATTGGCATTGAGTCGGACACCGGTGGCTTCCACCTCTGCGATGGCAGCGATGGCATCATCCAGGGCGGCGGTTCCTCCGCCTGTGACCTTGGCGCTCCACATTTTCACATCGGCCTTCATTGCCTGTACGGCACCATAGGAAAACCTGTATTTGGAAGGATAAGCGGCAGCAGAGAATCCCGGTACCGATTTCATCAGCAGGATGGCTGAATCAAGGTCGCTGACGATCTGCTTCACGACATCCGCCGAGGCAGCGCGGGGCAGCAAGGGCACGTTTTCATCGACAATGGGCACCAGCATCAGCGGTGCATCACCGATGATCTTTGTCAGGTCGAAGTAGAAATAAGCCCGGAGGGCATAGGCCTCCGCCATGATGCGGCTCTTGTTGCCGGTATTCGCGAAATTGAAGTTCCGGATCTTGTCCAGCAACAGGTTGCAATGACCGATGGCCGAATACCAGCCATTGTAATTCAGTGCACCTATGGTAGGCGAGAGGATATGGTTCCAGGCAGTGGAAAAGCGTGCATTGGATGCCACGACAAGCTCCTCTCCACGCTCCGTGCCATAGGTGACATTGTTCACGAATCCACGCATCACTGAATAAATGCCCGTGACGTAAGGTTCGAAATCCCCTTCATTTTTGAAATACGTCTCTTCTGTGATGCTCGACTGGGGTGTCACTTCCAGCATCTTTTCACATCCCGTGAATATGGCCAGTAACAAGACCGGCAAGAATATTTTTACGATCGTCTGTTTCATATTTATTTTTTTGTGTTGATCACGAACGGGCACAACAGTTCAGTTGCCATGCACCGGTCATCAGAACTTCAGCGTCGCTCCCAGGACGAACTGCCGCGGCCTTGGATATCCCAATGCATCGAAGCCACTGTATATCTCGGGGTTCATGCCGTCGTACTCGGTGAGGTATGCCACGTTGAACACACTGGCGAAAATATTCATCCCGGTGGACCTTATCTTCCGCATGATATTGACCGGCAGATCGTAGGATATGGTGATCTCCCTGAGGGCAAGAAAATCGCCCTTGCTGATCATGGTCGATATGTCGGAGCCGTAGCTGTTGTTCGAGCCGAGTACGCTTGTCCTCAAATAATTACGTTGTCCGAAATCGGCGTCTGCGTAGGAGAACCTAGCGTATTTCTTGTTCAGGTCACCTGACTTCTGCCAGATATCCTGGCCGAGCGCCTGTGCGGGTGCACCTTCGTTGAAAGCGCGGCCCATGCCGAGGGAACGGGCAAGGTTACCATTGCTGATCATATGCCCCATGGCGAAATCGGTACCGATGCGAAGGGTCAGTCCTTTATAGGTGAAGGAGTTCTGAAAGCCACCGGTGATATTGGGTGTCATATAGCCGAAGAATACCTGATCCTTGGTATCGATGATACCGTCTTCGTTAAGGTCTGCGTATATGAAATCGCCGGCTTTCTTACCGACCTGGATGCCCCTGGGAGTCGCCAGATTGTCTTTGATCTTCGCATTCCATGCGGCAGCATCCGCATCTGTGGAGAAAACACCCAGCACTTTGTACCCATAATAGGCAAAAGGACGTTCCCCTTCTGCAAATCCACCGACCCATTTGAGTTGTTTGGATGTTGCATCCCATATCTGGTCGCCACCCTGCCGGTTCTGTTCCCTTCCGTTGCCGGGCAAGGCGAGGATCTTCTGGTTGTTATTGGCGAAGACGAAGCTGGTGCGCCAGGTGAAATCCCTGGTCTTCACCGGAGTGGCCCCTATTTCCACTTCCACACCCATATTCTGCAGTACACCATTGTTGAACCGGATGGCGGAGAATGGGGCTTCGGAAGGCAGCGGCTTGGATGCCAAGCGGTCCTTGGTACGTTTGTCGTACCAGTCGACCGTCAGCGTCAGCCTGTTATCGAAGAAACCGGCATCCAGGGCGATGTCAAGGGTTTCCGTGGTCTCCCATACCAGGTTGGGGTTCGACAGGTTTGCCCGGAGGATGCCCGGACTCACCGCATAGCGGTTCACGGAGAATCCACCATAGGTATCAGTCAGCGAGAGGTCGCTCAGGCCTGCCTGCCCCCAGCTGGCACGGAGCTTCAGCATGCTCACCGGTTTCAAACGGAACCAGTTCTCCATATGCATATTCCAGCCGGCAGATACGGATGGGAACATGGCGAAGCGGTTGGCAGGCGCGAAGTTTGAAAAACCATCGTAACGGATGGCCGCACTAGCGAGGTATTTACCCTGATAGTCATAGTTAGCCTGTCCGAAATAACTGGCCGACTTCGACTCGGAAAGGCTCGTGCCAAATGCCGTGACGTTTGGTACCGTCACCCCACCGATCACGGTTGTTGGCGGCTCATTGATCGTGAAGATGTAGTCATTGGTGGCGCGCTGCGATCCGAGGAAAGAACGGCGACCGGTATTCCGGGTGTAGTTGAACCCACCGAGTGCGGTGAGGCTATGATCCGAGGGCAGGTTAAAATCGTACTGAAGGATCAGGTCTGCCATGATCTGGCGGCTATCCGTGTTGTCATAATTCTTTTGCCGTTGCGTGCCAGGCTGTGGTTCATCAGAAGGGGTGGCATCCCGCTGGAACTGATAGGTGTAGTCCTGCATGAGGTACGACACCGCAGGCTTGAACGACAGGCCCTTCATCAGTTTTATATCGGCGGCAAGCCGGGTGACAAAACGCTCGGTACGCACCCTCAGGTCGTCATAGTAAAGGGTATGAAACCGGTTGCGCACAGAATACAACTCCCCGAGATGCGGCCTGCCATCATCCCTGTAAGTGCGGTGCAGGGGCGTGACCCGGGTGGCGCGGGTGAGTTCGTTCTGGAACTCCTGGACGTAGTTGGGCTGTACGTCCTGGTAGTTGACCATCGCCTCGAGTTTCGCATTTTTCGACATTTTAAATCCGAAATTCCCCAGTACGTCTAGGCGCTTGTACCGGGTACCGGAAAACGTACCCTTCTGGTCGGTATTTCCGATGGAGAGGTTGTAATTCGCACTCTCGCTGCCACCGTTGATACCGACATTGGTGTTCTGCGACAGGCCGGTGTTCCATAGCAGGTCCTGATAGTTGTTTTCCGCAAAGATCAGCTTCGTGCCCGGCTTGATCGGGTCGTCCATGACCTTCCATCCGCGTGCCAGCAGGGCATCCACATATCCCTGTCCCTCGATGGCGACGAGGTTATCATACAATGCCGTGGTGTAGACATGGCTGCCGTACTGCCCTTTGGCGGTGAAGAGTCGGGTGCCTGCGGAGAAGCCGGCATTGTTCAGCAGGCCGTTCTTATCCAACTGGTCGGTGGTATTCTGCACGGTGGTGCGCGCCAGCCGCAGGTAATCCTCTGCGCCGAGGTAATCGAGCTCCTGGCGCTGCGTTTCCCATGTGGTGCGGTGATTCACCGTCACGTTCATCTTCGTATTATATTTCCCGCCTTTTGTGGTGATCACGATCACCCCATTCGCCCCGCGCGCGCCATAGATGGCCGTGGCAGCCGCGTCTTTCATCACCTGGAAGGATTCGATATTATCAGGGTTAATGTCGTCCATGGAGCGGAAGACACCATCGACCACCACCAGTGGCCCGGTATTCTCCGCAGACCCTACGGCATTTCCCCCACTATTGCCAAGCCCTGTACCATAGACATTCAGCTTGGTACCGCCGCGGATGATGATGTTCGTGGCTCCGGCACCCGGCTGACCATTGGTGATCGGCACGGAGACACCGGCGAGCTTGCCCTGCATGGCTTGTTCCGGGTTGGGACTGGCACGATTCGAGAGCTCGTCCGCGTTGAGTTTGGCCACGGCAGCCGTGGTCTTGCGCCTCGACTGGGTGGTATATCCTACCACTACGACCTCAGAAAGGCCCGCATCCGTCAAAGAGAGTGTGACCGCCAATGGACCCGATCCGGCCATCAGCTCCTGTTCGGCATAACCGACGGATGAAAATACCAGCAGGGAAGATGCAGCAGGTACATTCAGGGAAAAGGTCCCGTCAGTGGCCGTTACCGTTCCGGCGGTACTGCCTTTGACTTTGACACTAACATCCCCGATCCCCTTGCCGGATGCATCAGTGACCTTTCCCCGGGCAATGATGCCTTGCGCAAAAGTTGCCACCTGCAAGCTGAGCAGCAGGAGGATGATAGGGAAAAAGCGCAGCAATCGCAGAGCATGATCTCGTTTCATAAGCAATCAGTGGTGGTTTATTTAGAACGATACAATATGACAATATGTACTACATATCAAACATACTTATTAAAGCCATATAATCAAAATTTTTCACGGGAAAAATTAAGACAGGCTCCCGGTTGTTGCGGTCAGTTGCCGGTCAGTACCGAGACGGGTATCATCTGGAAAACCATATCCGCCCGGCTACCCTCATACAGGATACCGATGGTTCGGTCATTGATGGATGTGATGCAGGAATATCCGCGGCTTTTTCCTTCATCGAGTAGAAGCCAGTTTTCCTTTGGCCAGCTGAGGCCGTCATCGAAACTGCCCTTGATGGTCATATTGAACCTGCCGGTCATGGCATTGGGATTGGAGAACAGGAGGATGTGTTTTTGTTTTCCGCCGGCAGCGTATGCATGCTTATGGATGCTCGCCATACAGGTGGGTTCGATGAGTGCCTTCCGGGATGTGGGGTGTTCCGTCCAGGTTTTGCCAAGGTCGTAGGTGACGGCGACGGCCCTTCCGTTGGCCGATCCGGTGTCTTTTCGATTGTCGTTATGCCGCATATTCAGCATGATCCCTCCGTCTGAGAGTTGTACGGCCATGCATTCGGTGGTATTGACTGCTGCGGGCCGGCTCACGGTCCAGCTGCGGCCGCCATCCCTGCTATATGTGATGTTGGAGAACGGCACTCCGACCGCATTGCGGCCCTGGGTGGGAAAAACGAGCGTCCCATCGCGGAGGGTGATCCCATGTCCCGGTGCAGGGGCGTATAACCACCAGGCACTATCTTTTGCGGTAGTGATGTTCACCGGTTCGCCCCAGGTTTTTCCGTCGTCGGTACTTTTAGAGATCAGGAACTGGGCGGTCCGGTGCACATCGAAACCGGGTTGAGATCCGCGGTTCCTCCACTGATGGTTCCAGGCCTTTGAAGCGGTGTCGAGTCCTTGTAGAGGCTCGCCCCGGTCATCCAGCACACCATGCATCCATAACCCGGCCACATAGATGTCATTGGTCCGTTCATCCACTAAAATATTCGCATCACTGACGCCATTGAACTTTTCGGGGAGGCCACCCCATTGCTTCATATCGAGCACGGTCTGCATCGGCTGCCAGGTACGACCACCATCGGTGCTTCGGTTGAGGGTGATGTCGATATCGCCCTGCAGATCACGACTGGACGCACGGCGTGCATCATATACAGCCATCAGTGTACCCTTCTTTGTCGTTGTCAGTCCGGGTATGCGATAGGTATGCACCCCGTCATCCATATGCCGTCGAATGCCCAGACCCGCGCGCAGCGTAATGCCCTTGTCTAAAGATGATGCCCTCAGAGTTCCATTTCCGGTGCTGATCTCGCGGCATGCCAGTCGGAAAAGATGGAGCAGATCTGTACCCGGAAACAGT
>JBIKIB010000195.1:0-6969 GCA_044361845.1 Chitinophagaceae bacterium
GTTCGGTGACGGCAAGCTTAGTGTTGGTTTTGCAAAAAATGACCTTACCTGTTTCATCGATCCCGAAGGTGAGGAATGGGAATGTTGGTTCAATTATGATAGCGCGCGCTTCACCAATGTCCGTATGGAGACATTGGCATCTATCTTCAAACGCCTTATCCGACAGATGGTAGAAACACCTGAAATGCCTTTGCGCAATCTATCTCTGTTGGATGATCAGGAAAGGGAGCGGATTTTGAGCATGAGTATGGGGCCGATCACAACCCTGCCGGATCGACCATACATACATGAAGTATTCGAATTGCAGGTGAAAAAAACACCTCATAATACAGCACTCTTCCACAAAGGGATAACCATCACATATGACGGACTGAATCGCATGGCGAACAGATGGGCATTTGAGCTCATCAACCGGTATGATGTCGGTCGTGAGGAGATCATTCCTATCATACTGCCCAAGGGACCTTTACTGGTTACATCAATATTGGCCATACTCAAATCAGGAGCCGCTTTCTTGCCGATCGACCCAGACCTTCCTTCGGACCGTATAAGGTTCATGCTGGAAGACAGTGCGGCAAGGTATATGATATCAGACAGGAAAATATTCGATCAGAAGCAAACAGGAATAGGATTGATCGATGTGGATCAGTTCGATCTAAACGCACCGGATCAAAATAATGGATTAAAACACGAAGGGAACCCGCTAGCCTATTGCCTATATACTTCCGGCTCCACGGGTAAACCGAAGGGAGCCTTGATACCTCATCAGGGATTTGTGAATATGATCATGGCTCTGATCAGGGATTTTGAAGCGACAGAAACGGACAGGTTCATGCAGATGGCATCTCCGTCCTTTGATATGTCGCTGCTCGAGACATTCCCTGCACTTTTTTCGGGTGCGGCATTGTACTCCACAGACGACATCGAGCTCAATCGCGTGGGTGATTGGATACGGGACCATGCAATAACAATGGCCATGATGACGCCTTCGTTCATTGCGGTGCTTGAAACGGAGGTCTTTGCCTCGCTGAGAATGTTAATGTCTGCAGGAGAAGCGGCCCGTGTTTCGGATGTTCGCCGTTTAAGCAAGCGACTGAAATTTTTCAATGGCTTCGGACCAACAGAGACGACGGTGATCTCAACGTATTGTAATCTCTCAGATATTGAGGACCCGAGTGATCCCTTACCTATAGGTAGGCCGATCGACAATTCCTCAAATGTTGTTTTAGATCCCCTTGGTCGATTGACACCTGTGGGTATGCCCGGAGAGCTTCATATAAGCGGCATCGGTCTGGCCCGGGGCTATCTGAACCGTATGGATCTGACCCGGGAAAAGTTCATTGAAAATCCTTTCATCTCGGGGGAGCGATTATACAAAACGGGTGATCTTGCTTGTTGGACTGAGGAGGGAAAACTCTTGTTTCTGGGTCGTTTGGATCATCAGGTGAAGGTTCGTGGTTTCCGGGTAGAGTTGGATGAAGTGAGCATCGTGATGAAGGAATGCAGTGGTATACGGGATGCAGTTCTACTGGCAGAAAAAGATAGTTCAGGAAACACTCAACTGGAGGCCTATGTCCTCACCGACGAAAAAACGTTCAAAGGTTTGGACGTACTGCGTGCGGAGTTATCCGGGAGTTTGCCCTACTACATGATACCAGCCTATATCATCGTCGTTCCCTACATGCCCGTGAATTCAAACGGGAAGACGGATCGTCTGGCTTTACGCAATATGGCCAGGGTGCAATCGGCCTCTTTCGTTATGGATGAAGCACCGGTCTCACTAGTGGAAAAGCGTTTGGCAGAGATCTGGTGCGAGCAGCTCAACAGGGAAAAAGTGGGTCGACATGATGACTTTTTTTCATTAGGTGGTCACTCCCTTCATTTGATTTACATCATGTCGATGGTGCGTACCGTGTTTGGCGTAGAAATCGACTTGCGTACATTCTACCATTCGTCTCGTTTGCTTGACATGGCCCGGATGATAGAAGATGCTTCCGGTGTGACGGCAAAAGAATCAAATGAATTGGACTTCAGTCCGACACTCATCTATGAAGGGCGCGGAAATCAGCACATTTATATCTCGATCGGCGGAACCGGGTCCATGGAAGGATTTTCCAAATATCGAATGATGGGAGAATGGCTTGGCGGTGACCACAATCTATATGCACTCGTTGATCCGGAAGTGGCAATGGGCCGTAAGCCGACCATCCCGGTAGAGGAGCTTGGGCATCGTTTTGCCCTTTCTATTCTCGACCATCATCCCCATGGGCCTTATATCCTACTTGGCGAATGCACGGGTGGTATCGATTCATTTTTCATTGCCACCTCATTGCAAAAAATGACGGATGCTCCCATAAGTTTGGTCATGCTTGATTCTCTTGGGCCGGATATGAATCAAGTCAAAAGGTCAGTAGAAGAAACAGTACATCCATTAGCTGACTCAAATGGCAGTAAGATCATTTCTCGTACCAAACTTTGGGTGAATGAATGGATCAAGCCTGAACAGCGAATAATAAAGCCATCAAAGACACTTTTACGCAAATACCACAAACTAAAATCCGAAACCGTTTCATTTGCATTATTCGATGAAGCCTGGTATCTGAAAATGAATCCTGATGTTGCTGCTTCGGGCTATGATCCATTTGTACACTATATGCATACCGGATGGCAGGAACAAAGAGCTCCTGCTGCGCATTTCAATGTGTTGATCTATCAGGAGATCTGTCCCGATTTCAATCCAATGACACAGAACCCGATCCTGCATTTCCTGAGCAAGGGTCGTGCTCTTGGGGCGGTCGTGACTTGCGTCCGAAAGTTACCAACCCTTGATGATGAGATAAAGCGCATCGTGGCAGCATATCATTTGTTCGATAAGCACTGGTACCTCAAGAACAATCCGGATGTCCAGATGTGGGGTGGTGATCCTTTCAATCATTACATGGCAGAGGGGTATAAAGAACGAAGGTCGCCTTCACCACACTTCACGGCAGCGATCTATCACTTGCTTTGTCCGCAGTATGAAAAAAGGCGTCAGAACCCTGTGCTTCATTTTGTACTACATGGCATCGATGATCCTTTGGTGGAACGAAAGGTGCGGGAATTGTATCTGACTCCAGAGCAAAAAAAACGGATAACCTATCATGGGCTTTTCGATGCTCGTTGGTATCTCTCATCTTATCCAAGTGTTGCACACTACGGACACGATGCTCTTACACATTACCATACCATAGGATGGCGGATCGGTCGAAAACCCTTTGAGGCATTTGATCTTGACAACTACGCTTCACTTCATGATGACTTCCACAGCACCGACGTTAATCCTTTACTTCATATGTTGGGTCATTTGACTGATTCGGGATCGATCTTTGTGGATGAGAATCCAGTCGTATTGAATTCGAGTATACCGAACCAACCTGTATCGGCTGATACCATGGAAGAACAGGAGTTGATGAATGCGCGTACACATCTGCGTAAGTCTATTCCCATATCTTTATCGTTTAACGGTAACGCATACCTGATTTCAAGTTTTTTCCTGTATGCGGAAGACCCTGCACTTGGCTGGAAGCGGTTCATCAAAGGACCGCTTAAGACTTTTAGGGCTGTGGGTGACCACGAGGGATATCTGTGGGAGGATCTGCGGGTGAATACGGGATTGATCGCCGGGTGTCTAACGGAAAACGAGAGTGGAAGTTGAAAATAGATCACATCAATCCATGAAGGCGGGCACTAAAAAATTATTTCATCACTTTTATCTGCCTAAACTCCAGAAAAAGGCCTGATTCAGGCGATTCCGCAGAACCGTGTGTATAGACCAAGTTTGAATTCCCCAACTACAACTTATTTCAATGCTATTAGATAAAACTATCCTCGGATAGCGGGTTCTTTCTCTGAAACCAGATGTGAAACACAGAAGGATGGTCATCAGACCTGCCCGGAATTATAAATCCAACTGTTATGACAAGAAACTGCCTTTTTGGGCAACTGACATCTTTGTTATAGGGGGTTTTGCGCAACTGAAAAAGTCTGCAGAAGCTCAGCATCGGTTTTATGGCCTGTAAAGGGAAACCATTCACTGTGATTGCCAGAAAACAGCCAGAATACCCAAGTAGAAAACCGCATAACATATTTTAAATGAAGGGTTTATGCGGTTTGGTTGTGGTCTCGTCATGACCATCCGTTTTGAATTGTAGTTGTACATCAGGAGTTCAATATTTTTCAAAAAGAGTTATAAACCAATTATTTATTGGTTTATAGTTTACTTCTTGAAACCTTTTTATGTCAGCGAAATTAAAAAAGGGTCCCCCAACGGGTCCCCGGATAATTATGTCATATTTTTAAGGAAACACCTTAAGATGTCATCGGTAAACTTCTATCTTAAGGACCCAACATCCAAAGAGGAAACTTCAATTTTCCTCCAATTCAAGTATCAAGGAAGACGATTCAAGTCCTACATCGGATATTCCATCCTTCCGGCAAAGTGGGACTCCAAGAGACAGAGGGTCAAAAACAACAATGTAACCACGAAGACCGGGGATGCCCTTCTCAATGATTTGATAAACGGACTCGTCAAAACAGGTGAGACCACCTATAAGGGAGCCGTTTCCATCCCAAACTCCAATGATTTTCGAGCCGTATTGGATGAATTCCGGAAGGGAGTAGAAGATCGGGGAGGAGAAAAGATTGACTTCTTCGGATTGATTGAAAGATTTTGCCGAAATGAAATCCTAATGAACGGCCGGGGAAGAAACCCCAATACGGTCAAGACCTATATTTCAACGAATAACCATATCTTCAGACAAAGGATATTGTAACATATCACGATCAACAGCTTTATGAAAAAGTTTGGCTTTCTTTGGCGCAAAGTAGAGGATGTACTTTTCATCTTCTTCGCCGCGACCATCCTCTATGTCACCGTTCAAACCTTTGTGAACGGATCCTACAAGAGTTTCTTTGGGATGGGTTTTCTGCAGGATCTCACCGATCCGGTTCAGAAGAAAAATTATTATCAGTCGGTCATGGCGATCCTCTCGATCCTGACCACCTTCTTTTTGCTTTTGGAAATGATCCGGCTCTTCATCCAGTTGAATCCATTCAGGCATTTTAGTGACAAGCTCCGGCGACTGGATCCTGACCTCCAGGGTGCACCTATTGGCCGAAAGCTGCACGTTATGTTTAGCAGTGCTGCCGGCAGTGCCTTTGTCCGGGAGTTCTTCAGAAGATATAAATCCAACTTCCTGGCGAAGGTGTTCAACGACTATGTCTCAAAGCTGATCATCATTTTCGTCTACATCGAAATGATGCAGTACTTCAAGCAATTCGCGCTCTTCACGGTCGATCACAGCTGGTTGGGATGGCTCTATGCGTATCTGATGTGGGAGCTCTCCTATTGGATCTGGCATTATGCAGCCCATCGTGTGCGTTTGTTCTGGTGTCTGCACTCCCCGCATCACGCGCCCGCCGAAATGAATTTGACCGTTGCCTGGGTACATTTTTTTGCGGAAGGATATTATACGGCGGCCATCCAGGTGCCCATCTTAATGATTTTCGGTGTACAGCCGGAGATGGTTGCCATTATACTCGTGATCGACGGCACCTGGGGTACTTTCATCCATGCCGGGGAGGATGCGTTCAAGAATGGCAGGCTCGGGATCCTGGAGAAGTTCCTGATCACGCCTTCGCACCACCGGGTACATCACGCAAAGAATCCCTTGTACATGGATACGAATTTCTGCGTGTTGCTGCCCTTCTGGGACTGGCTTTTCGGCACTTTGCAGAATGAGAAGAAGGCAGTCAAGATCGAGTACGGCATAACGCGCGAGATGGAGGTCACCAACTTCATTGATTTCTACTTTGGAGAATGCATCCTGCTCTACCGCGATGTGGTGGCGACACCCGGGCTGCGCAACAAACTCGCACTCTTGTTCATGCCTCCCGGCTGGACGCCCGAAAGCCGCGATAAGACCGCCATTGTGGTGCGTCAGAAATTCCTGGAAGGGCAGGAGGAGCTGGGCAAGACCAGCCGGGATTATCTGTTGGAAAAGCTGAAGGGTGGGTAGGGGTTCTGAAAAAATATCCAATCGAGTTCCGGCAAGATTGAGGAATTGTCCTTCACAATGCTTTTACTACAAACCATTACTTTAAACAGACTACTTCCGTCTGTGGCTCTGTTATATCCCCGGAGACTTGCCACGGGAGTTCGGTTAGTCTTCACATCCATCGTTGATGTCAGCGCGATCCGGGATGGCATGAAGCCCTTGTCTTTGGCTTCAATTAACCTTCATCCGTTACCAACATAGCATCAAAGTCAAAACGATCTACACTTCCAATAAGTTCGATACTGCATCTGACAGGATAGCTTATCTTCTGAATTTCTGATGTTTTGAGCACATCGGGTAAAATAATGTTTGGTTTTACCACAAAAACAGGTTGGAAATGAGTGAGATCATTAAAGCTGGCAATTGAATAAAGCTGACGAAGCACAATGTCCTCAGCAGTCATCGCTTCAATGGCAAAGCATAACCCATTTTGGTAGAGTTTTCTGCTCCATTCATCCGGGTGTTTCCAATCAAACAAGGGCGTCAATACGATTTTTTTGATGCGCAGGAAAGAGCTTATTTGAAGCAGGTTCAGTATTGGAAACCCTTTACGAAAGAAAATCAATAAGGTCAATTAGGCACCTGCAATGCGAATGGCATAAAACTATTCGATTGGCTAACTGATTTCTTTAACCGTGTGGATACACAACCGATGAGCCGGATCAAGGAATTACTGCCACAGTATTATCAATCTGTGGCGTAACCGAAACTGTAATTTCATGTACAATCTGCTTTTCCTTTCCTTTTTTAATGCCTGGGCCCTAAGATCAATTTTAGTAGTATCTTAATTCCGGACTAACAAGATGGCACTGTTCGGATGCTCACAATTTAACGTATTGTAAACGTCTAAAAATCTAAAAACGGCATTAAATAT
>JBIKIB010000196.1:0-6964 GCA_044361845.1 Chitinophagaceae bacterium
AGGCCGTTTTTTTCATCCGAAGGCTCCGTCCAGGTCCTCCCTCCATCCGTCGATCGGCGGATGACGATGTCGCTGACACCGCCACGGGTACCGATGAGGTACACGATCCCTTTATGCAGGAAAAGGCTGCTCCAGAACTGCCCTTTCAACTCGCTGCGGAACGACCATGTTTTTCCTTTGTCCGCCGACACGTGGATGCGCTTGATGCCGCCGGTAGCGTGTGGTGCATCCGGTCCTGTCAGGTGGTGGCTCGACAGGTACTCACCATTCGGCAGGACGAGGATGGATGGTGCACCGAGGTATATCCTGCCATTTGAGGATTTTTCGATCACCGTGCCGGGAGGTGCCGATTCCTGTGCAGTGATGTTCTTTCCGGCTGAGGATATCAGACAAGAGAATATGCAGAACCGCATCCATGTGAGGCCTTGTATTTTCATGCTTGGTGGAGATTTTTTTGGATCCGTGGATTCACAAGATAAAATATTCGCGGCATAGCCGATATTTTTCTAATTTGTCATCGACAATCTTCTTGTCTGTCAAGAAAAATCATAAAGAACACATGCAAAGTCTTAGGATCCGTGCCGTAGGAATATGCCTTGTTGCCCTGTCGGTCTTTCATTTGAACATGTTTGAGGTTGCCATTGCGCAGCAGAAAAAACCCAATATCGTCATCATCTATACTGACGATGTGGGGTATGGGGATCTGTCCGTTCACGGGGGTAAGATCCCCACGCCGAACATCGACAAACTCGCCAGGCAAGGCCTTCGGTTCACGAATGCCCATGCGCCTGCATCTACGTGTACCCCTTCCCGTTATGCACTGCTCACGGGTGAATATCCCTGGCGTCGTGCCGGGACGGGTATCGCACGGGGGGATGCGTCGCTGATCATTCCCGTCGGGAAGGAGACGCTTCCCAAGATGCTTCTTCGTGCGGGTTACCGCACCGCCGCTGTCGGGAAGTGGCATCTGGGGCTCGGTGGCGAGGGCGGGCCTGATTGGAATGGTACCGTGAATCCTGGGCCTAAGGAGATCGGGTTTGATTACTCCTTCATCATGCCTGCAACGGGCGACCGTGTGCCCTGCGTGTACATGGAAAATGGTCGGGTACTGAATCTGTCAAAGGACGATCCCATCCGTGTTGACTATCAAAACAATATCGGTAACGAACCCACGGCCATCTCACATCCCGAGCTGTTGAAATTGAAATGGACGCATGGTCATAACAACAGCGTCGTGAATGGGGTCGGTCGCATAGGATACATGACCGGTGGGAAGTCTGCCCTTTGGAGGGATGAGGATCTTTCAGATACGCTGACCCTCAAAGCCGAGCAATTCATCCTTCGTTCTGCCGGGAAACCCTTCTTCTTGTATTACGCCACGCATGACATCCATGTGCCGAGGGTGGCGCATGAGCGATACCAGGGACGGTCAGGTTTTGGGCCAAGAGGGGATGTGCTGCTGGAACTTGATGAATCAGTAGGACGGCTCATGCAGGTGCTGGAGGAAAAGAAGATCCTTGACCAGACGATCGTGATCTTCACAAGCGATAACGGACCCGTCCTCGACGACGGATATGTCGACCAGGCTGTCGAGAAGCTGGCGGACCACAACCCGTGGGGAGGATTCAGGGGAGGCAAGTACAGCGCCTTCGAAGCCGGTACTCGGGTACCCATGATCGTTAGCTGGCCAAAGCAGATAAAGGCCGGGAAGACCACCGACGTGCTGTTCTCGCATGTCGATATGCTCGCGAGCCTGTCATCATTTCTCGGACAGTCTTTCGACAAGGCCAGTGCCAAGGACAGTGAGGATCACTGGCAGGCATTGGTCGGGCGATCGGCTAAAGGCCGGCAGGCCATCACCGTGGAAGCACTGATGGGTGTGGTGTCTTATATCCGCGCGGACGGATATAAATACATTCCTGCGAGCAAGGGTCCTGCCATCACGAACCAGTGGACGAATATCGAGACGGGCTTTTCTCCCAAAGAGCAATTGTACCAATTGCATAAGGATCACCGTGAACGCAATAACCTCGCAGCGTCCATGCCTGAAAAGCTGGAAGAACTGAAAAAGGAACTCGATCTCATCCGGAAAAAATGAATATCATCAAAATAGCCATCCTCATTTTCATACATAATGAAAGGAAATAAGATAACGTTCGGGTGCCTGTTGCTCAGCCTGTTGGCGGTATCGTTCGCTTTCAAGGGCATGGCCCAGGGAAACCTGCCGCCGGGTGTCGTGGTGAGCAAGGCTCCTTCTGAAAAGACCTATCTCGGTTCACCGTCCATCGTGATCCTTCCATCAGGAGATTATCTTGCAAGCCATGATTTTTTCGGACCGGGGGTGGACGCTGATGGGGTTGCCGGGCATACACGTTACTTCGTGTCAACTGACAGAGGGCGTTCATGGAGCCAGCGCAGCATCGTGAGTGGGATGTACTGGAGCAATCTGTTCCTGCACCGCGGGGCGCTGTATGCTTTTGGAACACGCGGCGGGGTGAATGACTGCATCATTCGGCGATCGGATGATGAAGGTAGGACATGGACGGACCCAACGGACGAGCAACACGGACTGCTTCTGCGCAAGCAGGGTAATATGGGATATCACTGTGCACCCATGCCCATGGCCATCAGCAATGGTCGCATCTGGCGTGCTATGGAATTCACGCCTGACAAGGGCTGGGGGAAGTTCCAGTCGCTCATGTTGAGTGCGGATATATCCTCGGATCTGCTGGATGCCGGAAGCTGGACCGTTTCAAACCGCCTCGCATTCGATACGGGCTGGCACAAGGGTTACAATGCATGGCTTGAAGGGAACGCCGTTGTCGGCCGGGATGGGTCGGTGTACAATATCCTGCGGGTAGATTATCAGGGGGATGATATCGCCGCAATGGTCGATGTTTCCGGGGATGGTCGTTTGCAGTCATTCAACCCTTCGCAGGGCTTCATCAATCTACCGGGTGGATGTAAGAAATTCGTCATCCGCTATGATCCCGCGACAAGCAGGTACTGGTCGCTTGCCAACTATGCACCGGTTGCGGAAAAGGAAAAAGCGAAAGCCCTTGGGCATAAACTCGAGCGGGCAAGGAATACCCTGGTGTTGTTGTCATCGGCGGATCTGCGGCAGTGGGACAAGCACAAAGTGGTCGCCTACAGTCCTGATATCCGCCAGCATGGGTTCCAGTATGCCGATTGGCAGTTTGATGGAAAGGACATCATAGCCGCCGTGCGGATGGCTTTCGGTGAAAAAACACATGGATCGCATGATGCAAACCATCTGACCTTCCACCGCATCCGGTCTTTCAGGAAACTCGCGAAACTGCGGATCACCGACTGATCCGAGGCATAGCAAATACCTTCGGGAATTCGTCAGGTCAAGGCAGCTACTGAAGCGATTTGCCTGTCTTGTTGGAGGTTTTTACAATCCACATGGGGGTGTAATAAAAAAAATGAGATGGTATATCTGAGGCCGGGGCAGTTATGGCTTCCAGTGTTGATCTGCCTTAGCATGGTTGTCGGTGCAGCTGAATTGCCACCGGTGAACAGGCTTGGCATCTCTCAGGGGCTTTCGAACAATTCTGTCCGCACGGTCCTGCAGGATCAGCGGGGATTTATTTGGTTTGGCACATATGACGGGTTGAATCGTTATGACGGTCGTGAATTCAGGATTTTCAGGAACCGGCTGAATGATACCAATTCGCTGCCGCACAATTATATTTATTCCCTCCATGAAGACAGGTTCCGGAACCTATGGATCGGTACCGGCCAGGGAGTCGTTCGATACGACCATATCACAGGTTCATTCAAGCCACTGCTCATACAGGCGACCAATGCCGGGAATCCTGCAAAAATTTCGGTCAGTGCCAATTCAATCCTATCGGATGATCAGGGGAATCTCATGCTCTCGACCATCGGATGGGGATTTCTGGTGAAGCGTGTGGGGGAGGATTTCGCACGGCAGGTGCCGGTTGTGACGGCCAATGGAGAGAAAAGCGATTGTCATGTCCGGTCTCTTTGCTTTGTTTCCGGCAAGGCATGGTTGTTTGTACAGGATATCGGGATCTGCTACTATGATGTCGGTTCGGGAAAGGTCGTGCTGGTGAACAAAGAGCGTAGAACGGCCAATTCCATTATCCCGGATGGTCGTGATGGGATCTGGCTAGGTACGGATGACGGACTCCTTCATTATTCCATTTCGTCGAACCGGTTTCTGCGGCATTATGACGAACGCATCGGCGAACTGACAGCGAATGAAGTCCTTAGTCTTTGTTTCGATGCGCGTGGTCGTCTCTGGGTGGGTACAGACGGGGGAGGGGTGAATATATTGGATACAGCGAACGGTTCGTTCAGCTATGTCCGCCCGGGACATGGGCGATATAATCTTTCCAGCGAGTCGGTGTATTCGATCATTTCAGATAATGAATCGCGTATGTGGCTTGGACTTCGAAAGGGTGGGTGCAATATCCTTGATGAATATAAAAGTCCTTTTGTCACAGTCTCGTCAGAGCCCGATCAACCAGGTGCATTGTCGAGTAATTTCATTTATTCTTTTTGCCAGGATAGGGATGGTCAAATCCTGATAGGTACCGACGGGGCGGGTTTGAGCATCTGGAATCGGACGGCGAATACGTTCCGGAATTTCCGGCATCAGGTTGGTGACAACGGGTCACTATCACACAATAATGTCACGAGCATTTGCAAAGACCATACAGGGGCCATATGGGTGGGTACTTTTGGCGGTGGGGTCAATCGTTTCGACAGGCAGTCAGGCCGCTTCAGTGTATTCCCATGTATCAATGAACTGACGGGGGTGGAAGATAAAAAGGTGTCCGTGCTCTACGAAGACGGCAAAAAGACGTTTTGGGCAGCGACATTTTCCAATGGGAAGCTCTACCGGCTTGATCGGACGCAGAATCGTTTCGTGATCTTCGACCAATCCATTTACGATATCAACTGCATGGCAGAGGATGGCAATGGCGACCTTTGGGCTGGTAATTCGCATAATCTGATCAAGTTGGACAGAGAGAACCGCGCCCATAAGTTCTTCAAGATGGGCAAACCCGTACGGGCGATCTATGAGGATCGTGCCCGGAATTTCTGGATCGGCACTGAAGGCGGTGGGCTCATTCAATTCGACAGCCGGAAGGGAGAGATCATCCGCAGGTTCTCGGAAGCCGACGGGCTGTGCAATAATTCAGTTCTGAATATCAAAGAGGATGAGCAGGGGAACCTCTGGCTCAGTACGTTCAATGGACTTTCAAGGTTCGATCCCGAAAAGAAGCAATTCCGCAATTTTTTTGAGAGTGACGGATTGCAGAGTAACCAGTTTTATTTCAAATCCGCTGTCAAACTGTCCAGCGGGGAGCTCATGTTCGGGGGCATCAATGGCTTCAACATCTTCGATCCGGCTCGGATCCGCGTACGGAATTTCACCCCTCCGGTGCATATCACCAGCATTATGGTGAATAACAGGCCGATCAACGAAGTGTCAGGTTTCATCGGCAAGGCTGATCATTCCGCGATCAGTGAACTGCAGATACCCTATGCCGAGGCGGTACTATCCTTCGGCTTCAACGCGCTGGAGTATTCATCTCCTGAGAAGATCCGCTATGCGTATTACCTGCAGGGATGGGATAAGGACTGGAACTATATCAGTAATGTCCGGAACATCAACTACAATAATATCCGGGAGGGATCCTATACCCTGCGCATCAAAAATACCAACGCCAATGGAGACTGGAATAAGACTGAAGCGCAACTCAGTATCATCATCCTGCCTCCATGGTACAGAAGCTGGTGGGCATTAAGCCTGTACCTGATCATGGCCGGAACTGCGGTATATTTCTATCTTAACTACCGTGCACAACAGGCAGACCTTCGGTACAAGGTGAAGCTTGCAGCGATCGATGCGGAGAAGGAAAAGGAAATCAATGAAAAGCGACAGTCCTTCTTCACGAATATCTCTCATGAGTTCAGAACACCCCTCACCCTGATCATCAATCCCCTCAAGGATCTTGTTGGCCGGGATCCGGAAGGGAACGAAAAAGAGGCGTTGAATTTTGTCTACCGGAATGCAAAACGACTGCTTAGCCTGGTGGATCAGTTGTTGCTCTTCCGAAAGACGGAAAGTGAGACAGGCACTATGAAACTCGCGACGTTGAATGTCAGGGAATTATGCCAGGAGACCTACCTGAACTTCTCCCAGGTGGCAAAATCAAGGGGGATAACGTACCTTTTTGATTGTCCGGAAACGGATATCATCATCGTTGGTGATCCAGAAAAGCTGGAGATCATATTTTACAATCTCTTGTCAAATGCTTTCAAGTACACCCCTGATCATGGCAGGATAACTTTCAGGGTGACAGAGGATCCGGAGGCGGTCCGTGTGGTCGTGGCAGATACGGGGCGGGGTATTTCCGAAGAGGCGGGTCCCCGGTTGTTTGAGAAGTTCTATCAGGACAGTACAGAGGGGAAGTCTCCACGGCAAGGTTTTGGGATCGGGCTCTACCTCGTGAAAAAGCTCATTGACGAGCACAAGGGTTCAGTCGGCTATTCCAGTAAGTCGGGGCAGGGGAGTGAATTCAGTTTGACTTTCCGAAAAGGCAGTGCACATTTCGGTGATGGGGAGATGATCGGACCGGCAGAAAAGGGTAGAGGGTCTTTGCTGTCGGAGATCAGGGAAGGGGATATGATCCCGATTTTACCCGATGGGCAGCAGGCGGATCCGGGGAAATTTTCGACTGTCATTGCAGAAGTTCCTTCCATGCTGATCGTGGATGACAACCTTCAGATGCGCAAATACCTCGCGCAGATCTTCCAGAATGATTTCCGGATATATGAAGGCATCAATGGTTATGAGGGGATTTCAATCGCAAAGCAGATGCAGCCGGATATCATCATCAGCGACGTAGTGATGGAAGATGTGACGGGTATTGATTTCTGCAAAGCGGTCAAGGAATCCCCGGTT
>JBIKIB010000197.1:0-6960 GCA_044361845.1 Chitinophagaceae bacterium
GCAATCTTCCAGATCATTGTGTTTGAATACGAACCGGTGGCCGGGGTGCAGGCGTAGTCCATCGATGATGCAGGCATGGCTCTCCGCGTCGTAAACGATCACGTCGTGCCGGCTGCAGATGACATCTATCAGGCTCATGATTCCCTGATACCCGAAATTCAGGAGGATGGCATCCTCTTTCATTTCAAAGGCTGCAAGTTCTCTTTCGAGTTGCTCATGGTGGTTACTGTTTCCACTCATCATGCGCGCCCCCATCGGATATGCCAGACCAAATTCAGCCGAGGCATCAGCATCCGCTTTGCGGACTTCCGGATGATTGGCGAGGCCGAGGTAGTTGTTCAGGCTCCAAACGATCTTCTCCTTGCCCCGGAACATCATGCGGCTTCCGATCTCCCCTTCGAGTTTCGGGAATGCGAAGTATCCGTGTGCCCTTTCGCGATATTGTCCGATCGGCCCGTAATTCTTTAATAACCTTTCAAATATGTCTCCCATGACGAATGTTTCTTTGGTACGCAAAGTTACAAAAAATATGGTTTTTTGGGTATTTAACCATTCAGACAGCCTTTGTTGACTTTGAATTGAATGTCAGTCGTCCTGCTTTCGTTCTAATTCCGATAATTTTGGGTTTCACAAAACAGGATTTCCATGAACATGTCGAGATTTCCGATTGCTTTGCTGCTCCTGATCGCGTCCTTTGCAGGACAGCAACCTGCCCGAAGCCAGCCCACTCGTCCCAAGCTGGTTGTTGGAATTATGGTCGATCAGATGCGTTGGGATTATTTCTATCGCTTCCAGCATCGATATGGTGAGGGTGGACTGAAAAGGATGCTCCGCGAGGGGTTCGCATGTGAGAACACTTTCATCCCTTATGCACAAACGGTCACTGCAGCCGGACACGCATCGGTTTACACCGGTTCGACTCCCGCCATCAATGGGATCATGGGAAACGACTGGTATGACCGATCCCTTGGTCGCCCCGTTTATTGTGTGGAAGACCCTTCGGTCACGACCATCGGAGGATCACCAAAGGCACAACCCATGTCGCCCCGCAATTTGTGGACGACAACCATCACCGACGAGCTGCGCATGGCGACGAATTTCAGGTCGAAAGTCATCGGGATCGCCATCAAGGACAGGGGCGGTATCCTACCGGCCGGACATGCGGCCAATGCTGCTTACTGGTATGATCCCCAGTCGGGTAACTGGGTGACCAGCACTTATTACATGAATGAAATTCCCGCATGGGTGAAGGGTTTCAATGATCGTAGGGTTGTTGATTCCATGTATCGGCTTGACTGGAACACCCTTTATCCTATCGATACCTATCTTCAGAGTGATGTGGATGACAAGGCCTATGAAGGCCGTTCGAATGGCGACCTGAAGCCGGTATTCCCGCATAAACTCTCTCAGCTTGCCGGCAAGAACTTCGGCGGGCTCTCCGGTACACCGCATGGCACGACCCTGACATTCGAGTTCGCAAAGTCTGCTGTGCTGTCGGAGGCCATGGGTAAGGATGCTGTCACGGATTTCCTGGCCCTCAGCCTTTCTTCGCCTGACTACACCGGGCATCAGTACGGGCCTAATTCCATCGAAGTGGAGGATACATACCTTCGGCTGGATAATGACCTGGCGAAGTTCTTCAACTTCCTGGATGCTACAGTTGGCAAAGGACAATACCTCTGTTTCATCACGGCAGACCATGCGGTGGCGCATGTACCTGGATTCATGAAGGAACACAAGATGCCGGCATCCGTAGTGTCATCCGACCGCACCGCGCTGGAGAATGCCGCTGCAAAGAAGTTCGGTATTCAAGGGTTGATCCTTGATGCAGATAATTATCAGCTCTATCTGAATCATAAGGCCATTGATTCCGCGGGGTTGGACAGGGCGGTGGTGCGTAAGTTCCTGATCGGAGAATTGAACAAGGATCCGAATATGCTGATGGCTTTTGACAATACGGATATCAGTGCCGCGAACCTGCCTTCGCAGGTCAGGGAACGGTTCCTACAGGGGTATAATACAAAACGGGCAGGGGATATACAGGTGGTTTTGATGCCGCAGTATTTCTATGGTTCCAGCACGGGCACCACACATGGCTCCTGGTATGCGTATGATGCACATATCCCACTGGTCTGGATGGGCTGGGGAGTGAAGGCTGGAAAGTCGCACCGGGAAGTGTATATGACGGATATCGCACCCACCCTTGCCGCATTACTGAAGATCCAGATGCCGAATGGTTCCATCGGCAAAGTGATCGAAGAGGTCCTTAAATGAAAACTGTGGACCCCCTGTGTTTTCCATGCTTCCGCCGTTGCTGAGATGCATGGTCGAGAAACACGGACGCACAGGGGATCCACAGATTCATATTTATTTTTTCAGCTTCCCGTCGGCGTCGAGTTCAATGATATCATAGCCGAATTTCTTCAAACCCGGCAGGATCTTCGCTTTGTCACCCACCAGCAGAATATTCATCCTATCCGCATCGATCCACTTCTTTGCCAGTGCATCGACCTCTTGTTTGGTCATACTCCCGAGGATCTTGTTCTGTTTCTCCACGAAGTCCTTCGGAAGGCCGTACTCCAGGATGCGGCTGATGAAATTCGCTTTCTGGATCCCGGTTTCATATTGTAAAGCATCCCTCTGGCCGATGGCTTTTTTCGTGAAAGCCAGGTCTTCCTCTTTCACTCCATTCTCGGCATAGGCTTTCAGGTCGCGCATGATGTCGTGTAGCGCACTGTCAGTGGCATCTGCACGGATACCTGAACTGAAGGTGAATGCACCGGTGTACTTGTTGCCTGAAAATCCTGAACGTGCGCCATATGTCCATCCCTTGGTCTCCCGCAGGTTGTAGTTCAGGATGCTATTGAATGAACCTCCGAGTGGATAGTTCATCAGATTGGCTCGATAGTATTCTCCCGTCGCGTCATATTTCAGTCCGTTGACCGTTCCGACCCTGAATTCTGTTTGAGCGGCCTTTGGCACATCAACGAGATAGATCTTCGTCTTGTTGACGGCGGGTGCTGCACCCGGCTTTTGCAGTTCGATCTTCCTGTTCGGTAATTTATCGAGGAAGGCCAGCTTCGGAGTGATATCTCCTTTTGTGATATCCCCCACGACAACCACCTTGGTGCCTTGTGATGTCATGTAGTTGTCGTAATACTGTTGGACGTCTGCGAGTTTCATATTCTTCACGGTCTCTTCGGTTCCATCCTCACTCATGCCCAGGATGTTGTCAGGGCCATAGTTGATCTTGTCCCATACGATACTGGCAACGGCGGCGGGCTGTGACTTCTGCTGTTTGAAGTTTTCGAGGGCCTGCTTCTGCAGACGGCTGAAGGTTTCCTGGGTGAACTTAGGATGGAACATGCGTTCTTCCAGCAGCGCAAGGGTTGGCACAAGGTTTTTCTTCAGCGTCAGCAACGTGAAGCTTATGCCGTCGAACCCACTGGAGACGGAGATGGAACTGCCGAGTTTTTGGAGTGCGACGGCCATTTGTTCTGCAGTGTAGTTTTTGGTATCATCATTCATCATCTCCGTGGCAAGGGAGGCCAGCCCGATCTTCGAAGGATCTTTTGCCTGAGCCATGTGCCCGCCCGGGATGGTGATGAATAAAGTCACTGTTGGGACCTCATCGTTCTGCGTACCGATCATGCTGATGCCATTGGGTTTGTTGACCGTCCAGAAAGGAGGCACTTTGACGACCGGGTTGGGGCCGTTGCCGGGCACTTTGCTTCTGTCGAAATCATCCTTCGCCTTTTTGTAGGTCAGTCCGCCGTATCCATAAGAAGGGGCTTTATAGGAAGACTCGTCGATCTTGTAGTTATCCGCCGTGGCAATCATTTTTTCCTGGCCTTTGGGCAAGACGCTGATGCTGACGGATGGTTTTCCTTTGACATAGGTGCCGAACACACGCATGACGTCTTCTTTTGTGACTGCGAGGTATTGGTTGAGTTGGTTGCCGATCTGGTTGGGCGATCCGGTGAAGGTCTGGAAAGCCGCGAGCTGCGAAACCTTACCTGAAACACTCTGCAGCCTGCTGACGTACTGAGATTCGATGCCGCCCTTGAAGCGTTCGATATCCTCATCGGTGACGCCTCTTTTCTCGAAAACCTTCAACACTTCCTCATACATGCTGTCTAATTGCGCCAGCGTCTTGCCAGGGAACGGCACCAACTGTATGCTGAACTCACCTGCGAGTTCGGAGAGCTGGCTGCCGGCATTTGCCTGCAGTACTTTCTGCGTCTTCACCAGCTCCTGGTAGAGGATAGAGTTCTTTCCCTGACCCAGGATCTGTGCCAGGCATGACAGTGCCGCCATGTCTTTGTGGTAGTCGGGTACGGTGGGATATGCCTTGATCAGTAACGGGATGCGTGCGTAGTTGTCGACGTAAGACGCATATCGGTTGGCTTCCAGTTTTACAGGTGGGAGGACTGTCTTTTCCACGGCGGGACCCTTTGGAATGCTGCCGAAATATTTTTCAGCCAGTTTGATCACTTCCGCCGTTTTCACATCACCGCCGACGGTGAGTGTCGCATTATTCGGTCCGTACCAGCGGAGGAAGAAGTTCTTCAGGTCGTTGACATTGACGCGGTTGAGGTCTTCCACATATCCGATGGTCAGCCAGCTGTATGGATGTCCGTAAGGATATAAGTTCCGGGATGCGTATTCCGTTGCCAGGCCGTACGGGCGGTTGTCGTAGTTCTGCCCCCTCTCATTCTTGACGGTGCTGCGCTGGTTCTCGAATTTTTCCTGGGTGACAGCGTCGAGCAGGTACCCCATCCTGTCTGATTCCAGCCAGAGCATCTTCTCCAGCTGATTGCTGGGGACCGTCTCGAAATAGTTGGTACGATCACGGTTCGTGGTGCCGTTGAGCGTACCACCGGCTTCGGTGATGACTTTGAAATGCTCACCTTTCTGGACGTTATCGCTTCCCTGGAACATCATGTGCTCAAAGAAATGCGCAAATCCACTCTTGCCGATCTCCTCCCGGGCACTGCCGACATGGTAGGTGACGTCCACGTGCACGATCGGGTCGCTATGGTCTTCATGGACGACGAGTGTGAGTCCGTTGGAAAGGACGTATTTCTCATAAGGGATGATGATCTCATCGCCTTTTCTGGTGACCTTTTCCACGAGTTTCGCCTGGGAAAAGGCGGACTGCATCATGATGACGGTCAGTCCGGTGATCAATGAAACACTTTTCTGTAGCATCTTTAACGATTTTATCTGGTGAAATTAATAGAAATTCAGCCCCGGCTATTGCCGTTCAACAAAAACAGGAATGAGTGTCTTTTTGTTGTAATTCCGCCCATGGCAGGTGTTGACAGGATACCCGACGGGCTGGCAAAAAATTATGGATATGCAAGAAACCGTGCTCGAGGTGGACAGCCTCTCTGTAAGGCTGAACAATCAACTGATATTGCAGGACCTATCCTTCGTTATCCGCAGGGGGGAGACACTGGCCGTCGTTGGTGCCACGGGTAGTGGCAAGACGACGTTGATACATGCCCTTGCAGGCCGGATATTTCATTCGGGAACGGTTGCTTTCAGGGGGCATGACAGGCGACCCCACATCTCTGTGATAACCCGCCAGCATCGTTTCACCAATCGCTCCAACATATCCTCATTCTACTACCAGCAACGGTTCAATTCCTTTGATGCAGAGGATGCACATACAGTGGAAGATGAGCTGTGCAGGACGGGTGCCGGCGTGTCGAAAATAAAAAGTCTGCTCGACGACTTCGGCATATCGCATGTGCTGCACTCCCCCCTGATCCAGTTGTCGAATGGGGAACACAAGCGTTTCCAGTTGCTGAAGGCCTTGCTTGAAGCGGCCGAATGGATGCTGCTGGACAATCCATACATCGGCCTCGATGTGGATGCCAGAAAAAGTCTTGATGAACTGTTGGAGAATCTGGTGCTGTCAGGAAAAAAAATCATCCTCTTCACCGGGCCGGGCGACCTTCCATCCTGCATCACTCATGTGGCAGCACTGGAAAAGGGTCGCTGCTCACCTGTCATGCCGAAGGCGGTTCATCAACATGATCATCATAACTCACGTACACGGGTAACCGATATTCCAGATCCTGATACCCTCAGGGGTATTCCTGCGGCTTACACGCATCCGGATTTCTCCGTCGCTGTCAGGATGAACAATGTGCATGTGGCATACGGCGAAAGGAGGATACTCGATGGGTTCAACTGGGAAGTCAGAAAGGGGGAATGCTGGCATGTCGCGGGCCCTAACGGCTCAGGTAAGTCCACGCTGCTGAGCCTCATCAACGGCGACAATCCACAGGCATTCGCAAGTGAGGTCTGGCTCTTCGACCGGCGTAAGGGCAGCGGGGAGAGCATATGGGACATCAAGCGGATGATCGGCCATGTGTCTCCGGAGCTGCATCATTATTTCGAGGCATCGGGGGATTGTTTTGATATCGTCGCATCCGGGCTTTTCGATACGATCGGATTGTTCCGCAAGCTCACCGAACTGCAGCGTGTGATCGTGCAACACTGGATGGATGTCATGCAGGTGGGCCGGTTCGCGCAGCGGTCTTTCCGTACGCTCTCTGACGGGGAACAGCGCCGTATCCTGCTCACGAGGGCATTGGTGAAGGATCCGCCGATGCTCATCCTCGACGAGCCATGCCAGGGCCTTGATGAGGATGCCACCAAGCGCTTCAATGCACTCGTGAATGCCATCTGTCAGCATCTCGGAAAGACCCTTTTGTATGTCAGTCACTATGAGGCCGATATTCCATCCTGCGTGACGAAGCGGATGCAATTGTCGCTTACCTCCCCGCGATGAGTATTCGATCATCGCAGGGAGCGATGCGTCATTCAACATCTTTTCATTTGTTCCTTATGACATTGTATTGGTTTTCTGCTTCATTCCTTTCCGGTAATCGATGGATTTTTTCGCTCCGTATGCCGCTCCTGCAGCCAGCAGAAGGCTGATCCCTC
>JBIKIB010000017.1:0-22040 GCA_044361845.1 Chitinophagaceae bacterium
CCACCCTTGGAGAGTCCCCCCACCCTCCAAGGGTTACCTAACCCTCCAAGGGTACCCCCACCCTTGGAGAGTACCCCCACCCTCCAAGGGTTACCTAACTCTCCAAGGGTTACCTAACCCTCCAAGAGTACCCCCACCCTTGGAGAGTACCCCCACTCTCCAAGGGTTCGGCTGTACAATTCGAAGGCGTCGAAGTCCCTCGATACACATTCACATGATCTTCCCTTTCATCCACCTGCACCACCAGGGCAATCTGTTATGCCTGATGAACAGATATTCTTCAATGTCCGCCCCAAAGCCTTCAAAGAAAAACGCGATACCGGGGATATCGGATCCTTCGAAATCAAGGACCATATCCTGCCCGGCGAATCTGCGGATGGTGTGGTCCATCAAAGCGACTGACCCGCCGGTGGACCTGCCGGCCTCACCACTCCAGGCCGCTATGTAGTATATCCGCTGGTGCGAACGGAAAAAAAGTGCAGAGGAAATGAGTGTCCCGCCGGGATCGAACAAACCGGTCGTCCAGGCCATGTCTTTGGCTGATAGCAATGCATACAGGGATCTCAATCTTTCACGATCATCCATTGTCGTGCTACCCATGGCCCCGGCCGCAGTCGCAGGATCCACCACATCCCTGACAGGTATCCCGGATCGGATATCCACCACCTCATGTTTGCGACGGTTCAGGCTGTTCCTGACCGTGGCACGATAGTGTTTTCTGATCTCATCATAGCCCGCAGCAAGTGGTAAAACATGGTTCTTTCTAGTGGTATGCGGCCATGGGATGCTTCCTGATTCCAGATCGATGTTCATATCCCAAAGCCGGAATTTTTCAGGGATGACCGCAAGGATCTCTGCTGCAGAAAGCCCCTGTGGCAGCAAACCATAGATCGCAAGCGGACCTGTGAATGCCGGTGGGTATAGATAGTGAATCCCGCATATGCTCCTGTGAGGAAGCGGAATCACCGCCTGGTAATCCCCGACAATAAGGGCGGACCAGGCCGTAGACATGAAATCGAGATAGGATGAATACCCGTAGATCCTGCCATTGGCCGCAGTGTCAATGCACCTGTCCCACCGGGAAATATCGATCTCGCTTCTTTCAAGATATCTGATGGCATTCATGTCAGTTCATCTTTTCGTGTATCCATTGCCGCAATCTGAATCTGTGGATGTCGATGCTGAACGAGATGCGTTGCAAAAAACCATTGTCAGGCACCGACCGGAAATAATCGCGGTAGACTTTACTGTACCAAAGAGGGATGTATATGTTGAAGGTCGATCGCAAAAGAGAGAGCTGCAAGCCGGCATCGAAGAGCAACCGGGGCTCCCCTTCGTCCGCTTCCCATGCTCCGGCATGGGTTCCGATATCCGCGAAAATGCGCAAGGGGATCTTCACCGGCAGTGCGTTGAGGATGTTCAGCTTTTCAGGTATATCGATCGTGGCATTCACTGCCACAAGCCAGTCATCCGACTTGCCGACCTTGTTGCTGAGCCGGTCCGTCCGTACCTTGAACCCTCCATCCCGCATCGTGATCTGCTGCGATGCGATGCCCTCGTATTCATTCCGGCCCGCGAAATAATTTTGATAGGTATAGTCTTCGCGGCCATTGGGACCGGTGAGGTTGAGATGATACCGGTCTGTCTGCGACGCCTTGGTGATGGTCTTTCCGCCGGCATAGATGAATTTTCCGGCGAAGACCCTTACCGCAATGCCTCCTTTGTTTTTATAGTTGTAGAACTGGTCGCCTGTAATGGCGAGCCTGCCATACCCCGGTCCGGCTTCCAGCCTGGCTTCTGCGCGCCATGGATACAATACGCGGTACTGGTCCCACACATACCGGAACTGGTGTATCGTATAACGCGTCTTGTAAGGATCTATCTGAACAGCCGGAACCGCTCCTGACGTATCGGTCCTGAACAGGAGGGCATCCTCCCCGATATGGACAGAGCGGTATTCCATGAAGCGCATCCGGGTCATGCGGGCATCTTTCTCTTTCCACTCAAGCCGCACAGAAGGGGAGATTTTTCGATACCCGGTGCGGTGAACTATTCCGTCTTCGCCGGTATGGTCGTTCATGGTGAACCTCGCCGCATCAATGGTCATGGAAACTTGCTGGAATATACTCTTCGGATACCAGGTATGGCTCACTTGCCCGATGCCATTGATGGTCTTACTCCTGAAGCCATACATCGCCGACGCCACAAAACGGAAAGGCCTGGGCGGCAGGGTGTGATTATGCAGCATCAGTCCTGCCATGAAGCCGTCATATATGTTGAATCCGGGTATCGGGGAATAGAAGATGTGATCGTATCTGTCCGTGTCTTTTAGCGTGATGAATGGCTTCCACCGCAGGGTCCGCTTTCCATCCGGTTGCAGCGGACCTGTCTTCCCAAGCATGGAAAACCATTCCCCCATGTCCCTGCCGCTGGCCGTTTCGAATGACCGGCGCAGGTCAGCCGGACCTGGATGCCGGAACTTCCAATCCCGAAAATATCTCCGCACGCAGGAATCGAACATGGGTTGGCCGAGTTCCTTTTCCAATAGACCGAACCATGCTCCGGCCTTGGTGTAGGTGACTGCTGCGTAATTCGCTCTGTACATTTTATCTGACGGCGTGTTCATGGGCTGGTCGCGCCGGAGGGCGGCAAGTGTTTTGAACAGGATCATCGACGGGTCGACCTGCGCTTCTCCAAGTCGGTTCCGCCGATACCGGTCATCGAAATAGGTATTCAACCCTTCGTCCATCCAGGGATATGCCCTTTCATTGCTGCCCAGCATACCCTGATACCAATTGTGACCGACCTCATGCACGATCAGTTCCTCCAGGGTTTCTTCGTCATCAACCGCATCCAGGATCGTGATGCCGGGATACTCCATCCCCCCTGCGAATCCCTGCCGTCCTTCGACTACTGATACCGATCCGTAGGGATACTCACCTGCAATGTCTCCGTGATATAGCAACGCATTTTTCAGGAACTGCTGCCCCCGGGTCCATGTTCCTTTCTTGTCAGGACGATGAAAGATCCTTGTCTGCACCACACGTCCGGACGGTAATGTCAAGGAGTCGAGACTGACGACGAAATCACGGTCAGCAAAGAATGCGAAGTCGTGTATGCTGTCCTCTTCAAAGATGAGGGTCTTGAAGGCTCTGTCCGCACTTTGGGTCGATATGTTCACCCTGGTTTGATATCGATCCTTTGCTGCACTGGCAGGTGGTTTCTTTTGACCGGACTTTTGATCAGGTGATGCTGCTGCCCAGACTTCCCTGCTCCTCTCAATGAGCCATTGAAGCTCATCCGCATTCCGAAGCGCACCCGTGGCCGCGACCACAAATGCTGCAGGTACCGAGATCTCCACCCGGTAACTTCCGAACTCGCTGTAGAACTCTCCCTGGTCAGTATATGGCATCGGGTGCCAGCCATTCCTGTCATACACCGCCGGTTTCGGATACCACTGGGTGATCTGGTAGGTCTGTCCAGCATGGCCTCCCCTCGAAAAAGTATAGGGAAGCTGTACATGGAAGGGTGTTGATATTTCCGTTTCTCTGCCGGGCAACAAAGGCACCGGAAGGATCAGCCGGATGATATCTTGATGGACGGGATGATCCTCCACCCTGGCCTGGCTTCCGTCCACACGGAAGTCAAGGCGGTTGATGAATCCCCTCTGTGAGGCTTCGGAAAAGTAGAAGTCTGTCCGGCCATTTTCCAATAGCTGTTCGCTGAAAGCGGTCCGGTCATTTTTGTATGCATTCGGCCAGATATGGAACCAGATGAATCGCAGGGTGTCAGGTGAATTATTTTTATACCTGATGCTGACCTGTCCGTCGAGGGTGTGGGCAGTATCATCAAGCCTGACGGCGATGCGATAGCGGAGTGACTGCTGCCAGTATCCTTCCTGTGCATGCGTCAGGGATGGGACGCCGATCAAAAGGCACAGGAGTATGTTCTTCAGCGTCTTCAAAACGAAAAATTTGGTACGTAAATATAAGCCGGAGCGTACTATTTCCCTTTGCCGAGCAGGATTATCCGGATCGTGTGCAGCATGATCTTGAAGTCAAGTGCCAGTGAGATGTTTTCGATGTAGACGAGGTCGTATTTCATGCGCTCGGCCATTTCCTGGATGTTCTCCGCATATCCGAACTTCACCATGCCCCAGCTGGTGATTCCCGGCTTCACTTTATGCAGATAGGCATAGTAGGGTTCTACTGCGGTCACTTTTTCGATGAAATGCCTGCGTTCGGGTCTTGGTCCGACGAGCGACATATCTCCCCTCATGACATTCCACAGTTGTGGAATCTCGTCGATGCGCCATTTGCGCATGGTTTTTCCCCACCTGGTGATGCGGGGGTCGGTCGTATGCGATAGTTGCGGACCGTTCTTTTCAGCATCCTGCTGCATCGACCTGAACTTGAGGATCCTGAAGGGCTTACCCTTGTATCCGATCCTTTCCTGTGCATAGATCACCGGCCCGTCGGATGAATATCTGACACGAATGGCAGCATAGATGAACATCGGAGATAGGAGGATGATCCCGGATACGGATACCAGCAGGTCGATCACCCGTTTCATGTGTCGTTGCCATGCCGGAAGGAGGTCGGTGTCGATGTCTATGAGTGCGGCACCGAAAAGGTTGCTGGTGCGTACTGATCCGGAAATGATGTCCAGGGTGTCCGGCACCATCCGGATGCGTACATCTTCCTGTGAGAGGTCCTGCAACAACCTGTCAGGAACCGGACCGTGCTTCTCCTTCAGTGCCAGCACCACCACATCGATCCCTTGCGTCCGGATGGCTTGGCGGATCATGCCGATGTCTTCGATCCGAACGAGTCCCCCCGGCAAATCGATCCGGCTGTCATCCGGTGTCATATACCCAACGATGCGGTATCCCGTCCATGGCTGGTTGGCGGAAACTTCCTTGTATGTTCCGGCCAGCATGGCGGGGTCACCCACCAGGAGTGTATTGAACCTGACCAGTCCTAGGCGGAGTTGTCTTTTCACAATGGTCATGATGAACATGCGTGTGACGGCCTGCATGGTGAAAAGCGATCCTGTCAGCAGCGGCAGGTCTGACGCCGATAGCCCAACTGCGACATCCCCGGTACTTCGGTATGCCAGCAGCACGAAGACCAGTCCGCTGATGACCGATGCCAGTGCGGTGTGCATGAGCTCGTTCCACCTCGACTTCGTGTACAGGGAGACGTATGCTCCCGTCAACGCATAACCGAAGATCTGTATGGCGACCATGGTGCTGATGAAGAGTGTGGGAGAGTCTGACATGCCTGCAGCCGCCCGCGAAAAAGCTTCGGGGGAGAACCTCCGGAAAAGCATCAGGGCGAGTGCCGACGATGCGGTATCGCCTGCCAGATACAAGGAAGAAGGGATCTTCTTTCCATTCGTCATTTGGATGGGGCTGTCGCGGTGAGGTTGTATTCGATCTTCTGAAGGATCTGATGTGCGACCTCCATGGCCATGAAGCCATCGTGTTCCGACACTGCCGTCGGCCGGTTGTGGATGATGGCATCCCTGAAGGATTCAAGCTCCATCCGGATCGCATTTCCTCCACTCACCTTGGGATTGTCGATCGCAAGGGTGCGAATTCCCTGCGGGGTTTCTATCTCGAACGAGAAAAGCTGCTCGTCCCTCGCCTCCCTCAACTTGATGACCTCGGATTTCTTTTCCAGGAAATCGATGCCGATATAAGCATCCTTCTGGAACAGGCGCATCTTACGCATCTTTTTCATGGATATCCGGGAGGAGGTGAGGTTTGCCACGCATCCGTTGTTGAACTCGATGCGCACGTTGGCGATATCCGGCTTCTCCGTCATCACAGCCACTCCGCTGGCATGGATGCTCTTCACGCTGCTCTTCACGATGTGGAGGATGATGTCGATGTCATGGATCATCAGATCGAGGATCACACTGGTCTCCGTACCCCGTGGTTTGAACTCCGCCAGTCGATGGACTTCTATGAACATGGGATGGAGATCATACCTCGACAGGGATAGCAGGGCGGGATTGAATCGCTCGACATGCCCGACCTGGAATTTCAATCCGGCTTCCTTCACCAACTGAACGATCGTCCGGGCCTGCTCGATCGTGTGGGTCATGGGCTTTTCCACAAACACATGCTTACCATGGCGCAGCGCCATGGCGCAGAGCTCGAAGTGATGCTGCGTTGGGACCACGATATCCACTGCGTCCACCTCATCGAGTAAGCTCTCCGGATCCGGAAACCTCCGGATGCCATAGGTGCGTACCACATCCTCCGCATGTGCATCGGAAGGGTCATAAAACCCTGCGATCTCCACACCTTCTATCTGTTTCCAGTTCTGAAGATGGAATTTTCCCAAATGTCCCACACCGAATAGCCCGATCCTGAGCATAGATTCAAAATATATATTGCGTAAAATTAAGCGAATCCCAGTGAACATCATCGTTGCAGTTGTGGCGGGGATTTGGACTGGTCGGACATATTCATCAAATTTGCAGCAGACACAATGGAAAAGAAACATTCACCCGGGATCATCATCACCATCGATGGCTGGTCATCATGCGGGAAAAGCACGATGGCCCGCCAGCTGGCTCGCAAACTGGGTTACGTATACATCGATAGCGGAGCCATGTACCGCGCCATCACCTTGTACTTTTTGCGCAACCATGTGGACTGGACCGACCCATCGGAAGTTCATCACGCACTCGGTCGTATCGAGTTGGAATTCCACTATAACACGACCCTGGAACAAGCCGAAATGTACCTGAACGGCGAGAATGTCGAATATGTGATCAGGGACCTCGTGGTCGCAGAAAAAGTCAGCGAGATCGCAACCATTCGGGAAGTCAGGGCGTTCGCCGTGGAACAGCAGCGCAAGATGGGCCAGAAGAAATCCATCGTCATGGACGGAAGGGATATCGGCACCGTCGTGTTCCCTGATGCGGAACTGAAGATCTTCATGACGGCCGACAATGCCGTGCGTGTGGAGCGACGCTTCCGGGAACTGTTTGACAAGAATCCGAACATTACCATCCAGGAAGTGAAGGACAACCTGGAGATGCGGGATCATATTGACTCAAACCGGGAAGTGTCGCCCCTGCGAAAGGCGGAAGATGCCCGGGTTCTGGATAACACCCATATCTCCAGGGAAGAACAGCTGAACCTCGCGTTAAGCTGGGTCAGGGAGGTCCAGCATCGCAACGATGGGTGATGGCAGGACCCTGCGGGGCCGCTGATTCAATCCTGCCATTCCCGGAGGATATCCTCCATCATCCTGCTACCGGGGTAGAATCCGATCAGCTTCCTGATCACACCCTCCACCATCGAGTCAGGACAGGAAGCTCCGCTGGTGACCAGCACCCGTGCGGGTTCGCCCGCCGGCAGATAGTTTCTTACGATGCGCTCTTCCATTGTCCGCCAGTTACAGTCCGCCAACTCTTGCGACGACAAAATATCGGCTTCCGAGCGGATGAAATACGTCGGGATCCGGGCTTCACAGAGCTCTACCAGATGGGAGGTGTTGCTGCTATTCCGTCCGCCGACGACGAGGGCGATATCGGCCTCTGTTGCCAGCATGCCCATGACGGCAGACTGGTTGTCGAGGGTGGCATAGCACAATGTGTCGCGGGTGTCGGCGAATCGTTCTGAAATGCTTGTCTCGTCGAGGCCGTGATGATCCATCATCACCTGCTTCAGGTAGTCTGCAATGGCTTGTGTATCGCTCGCCAGCATGGTCGTCTGGTTTACCACGCCGATCCTTCCCAGGTCGCGTTCCACATCGAATCCCTCCGTGTACCGCCCCTTGAATGCCGCATGGAACCCGGAAGCGGGATACTCTCCGGTGATATAACGGGCAAGGATAACCGCTTCTTCCATGTCCGTCACGACGACCGTGGGGGCGTTCGCTGCGCTGTGCGAGAATGTGGCGCGGGTCTCCTCATGGCTTGGCTTCCCATGCACCACGACGGAATATCCTTTTTTAGCGATCTGCTCCGATCGGTTCCATACCTTCTCGACGAACGGACAGGTGGTGTCATATTTCTCGATCTGTATCCCTATTTCGCGGAGTTTTTTCTCCATGTCGAGGGTGGTCCCGAAGGCGGGAATGATGACGATGTCTTCCCCGGTGAGGGTCGACATATCGACCATTTGCTCTCCCCTGGTATTCATGAGGAATTGTACACCACGCTGTTTCAGGTCATCGTTCACAAATGGATTATGGATCATTTCACTGAGCAGGAAGATCCTTTTCCCGGCATGCTCATCCACTGTCCTGAAGGCGATCTCAATGGCGTTCTCCACACCATAACAAAATCCGAAATGGCGGGCCAGGTATATCTGCAGCGGCCCGAAATCCAGCAGGGTGGGGCTGAAGTCTTTCTTCATCTTGTCTTCCCCCTTGCGTTTCTGCTTGATCGCGGTGATCAGTTCACTCCTGTAGGTAACCGGTACATTGAAGCTCTTCATGAAATGGGCGTTGTGTGCGAATATACAACGTTTCAGAAGTGTGCTTGTTTTCCCTGTGGATCTCTGTTCTTATCGGATGACGGATCCTGTTTTGTGCGTATTTCTACCGACTTCTTTATCTTTCCGGTATGCTTCCAACCTTCACCCCTCTTGCATGGGTCAGAAACACCAGCATCTATGAGGTCAATACGCGGCAATATACTCCTGAAGGCACTTTCAACGCCTTCCGCGAACACCTGCCACGCCTGGCAGAAATGGGTGTCGGCGTACTGTGGTTCATGCCGGTCACGCCCATCAGCCTCAAACAGCGGAAAGGATCCCTCGGCAGTTACTATGCCTGTTCGGATCACACCGCGGTCAACCCCGAATTCGGCACCCCGGAAGATTTTCAAGCCATCGTGGATGATGCACATCGTCTGGGTATGAAGGTGATCATCGACTGGGTCGCCAATCACACAGGCTGGGATCACCGCTGGACGTGGGAGCATCCGGATCATTACAAGCGCAACGCCAGCGGATCGTTCTATGATGCTCACGGATGGGAGGATGTGATCGACCTTGATTATTCGAATCCCACTATGCGGGCGTCGATGATCGAATGCATGGACCACTGGGTTAAAAATCATGATATCGATGGTTTTCGCTGCGATATGGCGATGCTCACACCCGTGGATTTCTGGCAGCAGGCACGCAGTGCCCTGGATGTCCGAAAGCCGCTTTTCTGGCTGGCGGAACTCGACCCATGGGATGATGAGGCGTATATGACCGTATTCGATGCGGCTTATACCTGGAAATGGCTGCATGCTTCACGCGAATTCCTTCAGCCCTGGCATCGCAATATGCAGCAGTTGGATTCCGTACTCACCCATTACAAGGCCCTCGATCCGAAAAGCAAGCTGCTTGCCTTGTTCACCAGCAACCATGATGAAAACAGCTGGAATGGTACCGAATACGAACGCTACGGCGAGATGGCATTGCCACTGGCCGCTTTTTCCTGCACCTGGCCGGGCTTGCCATTGATCTACAGCGGACAGGAACTGCCCGTTCATAAACGATTGCAGTTCTTCGACCGTGACCCGATCGAATGGACTGAGCCGGTAGCATTGCATGTATTCTACCGACGATTACTCAACCTCCGGACAACACATCCCGCTTTCCTGACAGATGCATCACATCGTCTGATGACATCACATGACAGCCAGGTGTTCTGCTTCCTGCGGCAAGCAGATGACCATCAGGTGCTGGTCATGTTGAATTTCTCCGAATACGGACACTGGGATTTCCATGTCCGCGACCCGCGGGTAGGAGGACGATTCACGGAATTATTCTCCGGAGCGGAGCAGGACTTCTCTCAGGATACCAATGTCGACCTTAAACCCTGGGATGTCAGGGTATGGGTCCGCTGAAAAGTTGCATAAAAAAGAATGGCCGCCCGTTCGGGTGGCCATTCTTTTTTATGCAACTTTTTTGATGTCAGGCTCATTCCATTTCGATCGGATACTGATAGGTTCCGTCATATCCGGGATAGAATCCTTCCAGCATGATGCGTTTTTGTCCCTTGCTCAGGGCCGCGGTGAATTCTTCCATCGATTTGACTTCCTGTCCATTGATCTTGTAGATCACGAACCCGTCGCGCATCCGCGTCTGCTCATCGATCAGACCTTTTCCGATGCGCTTCACCACTACGCCGCCCTTTACACCATACTCTTTTGATTTCTTGGCATCAAGTGTCTCGAACTCCGCACCGAAGCCTTCCAGTACGTTGCTCTTCACGACGTCGTAGCTGCCCGACTTGTTCTTGAGGGTGATCTGGGTGCTGTATTCCTTACCATTTCGGGTATACGTGACCGTTATCTTGTCTCCGGGTTTGAATCCGGCAACCTGCTCGACCATCTCGCTGCCGGTGGTGACTTTCATTCCATTGATCCTGGAGATGTAGTCTCCCTTGACGATGCCAGAACTGGCCATGGCCCCATCCTTTGCGACATCGAGCACCAGTACACCCTGGCCTTCTGTGAAGTTGAGTTTCACCCGCTCCGAATCAGGGGCCGTCTCCGGAAGATAAGAAATGCCTAGGTAGGCCCGCTGTACCGTTCCGAATTCCAGCAGATCGTTGATGATCTTCTTGGCGATATTCACAGGGATGGCGTATGAGTACCCTGCGTAAGCCCCTGTCGGTGATGCTATGGCGGATACGATGCCCACCAACTCACCATTGGCGTTCACAAGCGCACCTCCTGAATTGCCCTGGTTGACTGCGGCATCTGTTTGAATGAATGACTCTATCGGTGTGTTGCTTTTGCGTGCATTCAGCCCGAGGGTTCGTGCCTTTGCACTTACGATGCCGGCGGTGACGGTGGTTTCAAGGTTCAATGGGTATCCTACTGCAAGCACCCACTGTCCTATCTGCACCTTATCGGAATTTCCATACATCAGGAAGGGAAGCCCTTTCGCTTCGACCTTCAGCAGGGCAAGATCACTGCTGGGATCCTTGCCCATGAGCTTTGCCGTGTATGATTTCTTGTTACTGAGGGTGACTTTTATCTCATCCGCCTCATCGATCACGTGGTTGTTGGTGATGATGTACCCGTCTTCACTGACGATCACCCCTGAACCGCTGGCACGCTGTGGCTGAGATCGCATCGGGTTTTCGAATTCCCGGAAAAATTCATCGCCGAAGAGGTCGGCGAATGGATTCGAGCGGCGGGGAAGGTTGTTGTTCGCCTGATCCCTGCCGATCACCGTGGTGATATGCACCACGGCAGGTGTGGAAGTCTGGGCTGCACCCTGAAAATCCACCAGCTGACCTGGCATGTTACTGTTACTGTCGAACAGACCCGCGTAATTTGACGGCGTCTGCAGACTTGATGGCTGAACGGAAATCTCTTTGCTGAAGAATTTACCATAGCCGAACAAGATAGCTCCCGTGGTTAAGCCACTGACGAGCATGACCAAAAGAACCTGTTTGAATTTCATAGCCGTATCTGTTTTTATTACGAAAGATATGTCAAAAAATATGCCTGAACGCCTTGCAAATAAACGAACCTGACGATTTTTCCGCCTTCCTCTCAGCCCATTTAACAAACTTTTATTCGCAGCCGAATCACCCATGAAACAAACAAACGGCAAAGCGCAAAGTTCGATCGCCTCAAAGCCCTTGCAGGAAGGCCATCGTATCGGCGCCGTCGGCATAGTCGGTCAGCCCGGGTGACTGTGCCTTGCCAAATGGGGTGAATGCCTTGCCGACGATGCATTGGATCTTCGTCAAATCCAGGAAATCTGTCAAATTGTCTTTCGGGCCATAAAAGCGGTAATTGACCTGGCCGATCGGGGAGAAGGGGGAAGGATTTTCTGACAACAACACCGAATCATTGGTCATGTAGAATCGGTTGTTCATGATCTGGATCGTGAGGTTATAGTCGAAATTGTGCTTGTATTTGTGGGCATCAACGAAGTGGTCGTATTTCCGAAGTGCCTTCAGGATGGGCACGAAATCATATTCTTCGGGAACCAGCAGCTGTGTCACGTTACGGCAGCCCAGTCCGAAGTACATCTGGATGTCATCCGCAAGCAGATCGAGCTCCTGCTCGGTCTCGGTCCCGTCAAGTACCGCAACAGATGTCTTGTTACGGCGGATGACATGGGGGTATTTTGCGAAATACTGCTCGAAGTACCGGGCGGAATTGTCAGAGCCCGTCGCGATATACGCATCACACTGCTTCAAAATGTCGCCGATCTCGATGCGGTCGCGGGTGCCCGGGTGTTGTTCGTGCAGCCAGCCGATGATGTGTCGGGGGAGTGCAGTGTCCCTGGCGGACAGTTTCACCTTTTGCCGGTGGCCCGAAATGAAGATGCTCAGAAAATCGTGGAAACCCACCAGTGGGATATTCCCTGCCATGACCAATCCGATGGTCCGTATCGATGCCGGCTCGTCCTGCATACCGTATGAATCCGCCCAGACCTTCAGCAAGTCACCATCCAGGAACTGCTTCCGGATGGTGCCGAGAGCGGTTCTAACGAATTCAGGTAGGAACCAGGCATTCTCCGCGGATGCCTGCAGGCAGGTATTTTGCCACTTTTCATCGTCTGAATCCATGTAGCGACCCAGGTCTGCCATTATTGCAATCCTTTCTCTTAATTTCATTTTTGGATTTCCCCCGCTTTTTTTATCTTTATGCACAGATTACAATTGCAAAAATAGATCCTTATTCAACCCAAAAATTTCCTGAGTCATGGCGATCAAAATAACTGACGAATGCATTAACTGCGGTGCTTGCGAACCTGAATGTCCGAACAATGCCATTTATGAGGGAGGAGTCGAATGGGCACTGTCTGACGGAACGACCGTAAAAGGGACCTTCTCCTTGCTGGACGGAACTCCCATTGACGCCGATCAAAAGAATGCTCCGGTCAGCAATGACACGTACTATATCGTTCCCAACAAATGTACCGAATGCCAGGGCTTCCACGAAGAACCCCAGTGTGCAGCTGTTTGCCCGGTCGATTGCTGTGTGCCGGACGAGATGTACGTGGAGACTGTCGAGGAACTCATGTCCAAGAAAGAAAAACTCCATATCTGACATTGGACGGTACGCACCGCCCGATACGTGGAAAATACTTCAGGGGTGATGGCCGGTACTGTCAATGTATCTGACCTTCACCCCTCTTGATTGAAATGATATCTTATGAGAGCTGCCTTCATAGCCTCCATTTGTTTTTTGCTGGCATCATGCGATTTTTCTTTTCCCAAAAAGAATGAGCGTTTGGATGCTTTGAACGACATGCAGCAGACAGATGCGGATTTTTCCGACATGGCGCGTGAACAGGGCTACCAAAAAGCATTTCTGGCATTCACCGAGGATGAGGCCGTCCTGCTGCGCGACAACTTCCTGCCGATCATCGGAGCGGATGCCGTACAGTTCATCAGCAACATCAATGACACCTCGTTCAGGATGACGTGGGAGCCGCAAGGTGGTGATGTGTCTGGAGCCGGAGACATGGGATTCACATTCGGTGTGTATGACATGCAAACAGATACCGAACGGCAAAGCGGCACCTATGTGACCATTTGGCGCAAACAGAAGGATGGCTCCTGGAAATATGTATTGAATGCCGATACCCAGGGCGCAACAGCACCCATCGGGAACACGGATTGATGTACAACCCTACATGGAACAGATCGTCCCGGAGATAAGATATTCGTCCTCTGCAGTCGTTTTGCATCCGTATCAGATCAATGCATCAACGCTCTTCTGAAAGGTAGAACTTAGTGTAATTTTTATTTCCTTTGTCAAAACAAGTCTAGATGCCCAAACACCGCATTGCGCTGGTCACAGGAGGATATTCATCAGAAGCGGTCATTTCTTATAAGAGTGCGGTCACGATCGACCATCATTTGGATCGTGACCGGTTTGACGTGTACCGTGTCGACATTACGCCAGATAGCTGGTTTCATCCCCATGCAAACGGCACGCGATACCCTGTCGACAAAGGGGATTTCTCCATCGACATCCCGGAAGGGCATATCCACTTCGATGCGGCCTTCATCATCATACATGGTACGCCCGGCGAAGATGGCAGGCTGCAGGGGTATTTCGATATGATCGGATTGCCTTACACATCATGCGATGCGGCCTGCTCTGCGATCACTTTCAATAAGCGCTATACCGTGGGCGTGGCAGCTTTCTCGGGCATTCGGGTGGCCCGCTCGATGCATGTGTTCCGCCATGCGAAGCCCACAGCCAACGATATCCTCACCTCGCTTAAACTGCCCGTCTTTGTCAAGCCCAATAATGGCGGGTCAAGCATCGGCATCAGCAAGGTCAGTCACCCTGATGATCTGCCAGCCGCGATGGAAAAAGCATTCAAAGAAGATGATCAGGTGCTGGTGGAGGAATTTGTCAAAGGCCGGGAATTCACCATCGGTGTCTTACGCAGCGGGGGAGAAGTGGTGACCTTGCCGATGACAGAGATCACGACCACCAATGAGTTCTTCGACTTCCAGGCAAAATATGAAGGGAAGTCAAAGGAAGTAACCCCCGCAGATTGTACCGATGATATCAGGGATCAGATAAGACGCACAGCTTCCCGGGTCTATGATATCTTCAACTGCAGGGGAATCGTTCGGATGGATTTCATCTTCGACGAGTTGGAAAATGTACCATTCCTTCTGGAGATCAACACCGTTCCGGGCCAGAGCGATGCCAGTATCGTTCCGCAACAGGTCAGGGCCAATGGCTGGTCACTGCAGGATTTTTATACACGCATCCTCGATGAGGCGTTATCAAGAACATCGGCATGAAGCAGAAAAAAACAACACTCTTCGGTTCCATCACTTCCCAACCCTTGTGGGTGAATATCCTGCTGGCACTGGGACTTTCCGTTCTGGTCTTTTTCATCTTCTTTCACATGCTCGATATCATGACCAAACACGGAGCTTACCTGAGGGTGCCGGATGTGAAGGGGAGAAAAGTTCATGAAGCAACCATCCTGTTGGAAAATGCAGGTTTCGAGGTTCGTGTGCAAGACTCTGTCTACTATGATACCATCGCTCCGATGACCATCCTCAAGCAGTTCCCCGACCCCGATGCCACCGTCAAGGTGAACCGAACGATTTATCTGACCGTGAACAGGCAAACCCCACCGATCGTGCCTATGCCGAACCTGTTGGGTATGTCATTCCGAAATGCAGTCCTTGAACTCAAGGCGCTGGGCCTTAAACTCGGGGATACCAGTTATGTGCCCGATATCGCAAAAAATGCGGTGAAAGACCAGCAGGTGGGTGGTTCATCCATTCGCGCCGGAACGGCGATACCCATGGGTACGCTGATATCTCTGGTGCTTGGTGCCGGTATCGGCAATGAGGACATGCCCGTCCCGGATCTGTTCGGCCTGACATATACCGAGGCCATAGCCATGCTGGATGCCTCGGGTATTACACTCGGGGTGGTGCTTCCCGATGCCGACCTGACCGATACAGCTGCCGGCTTCGTGTATTGGCAGAACCCTGACCGGTATACCGAGGATAAAGTCCTCAACAGGATCCGTGCGGGGCAGATGATGGACATCAAACTGACCGTCATAAAACCGGAAAGACAGGATTCGGTCATAGAGATCAATTCGAACCAACAAAACGGTGCACGAGATTTTTGAGGTGAATTCAATAGTTGGAAGTAAGTTTGATATCAATACAACAGAAATCATATGGAGAACATAACAATTGATGAGGTGCAACAGCGCATCAGCTCAGGCGAATCCCTAAATCTGGTGGATGTGCGCGAGCCGCACGAAAATGCGGATTTCAATATTGGGGGTATCCTTCATCCGTTAGGACGGATCATGGCTTTTCAGGTTGATGAATTGGAAGCACTCAAGGATCAGGAAGTGATCGTCTACTGTCGAAGTGGTAACCGCAGTGGGCAGGCAGCCCTCATGCTGGAGACGATGGGTTTCAGTAATGTCAAGAACCTCGTAGGTGGTATGCTCGCCTGGCGCGAAAGATACCCTGCCTGATAACGGATAAGGTCACACGTAGACATATAAGGCGTCCATGCGGTATGATCCTTTCAATGCCTTGTGTGGATCTATTCCACTTCCGGATCATCTTCATTTTATTCGGAGATCTTGCATGGCTCTTTCCATCATGACCTCCGTGATGCCTTTGCTGAATTTGCTGATGCTCTCAGGATTGTATGATTCCGTCTGCACCGACCAGATGAGTTTCTCGCTCTCCACATCGAAGAGGTTGCCTTCCATCGAATAGGTCTTCTCCGTCGTGTAATAACCTGGATCATACATCATCGGCCACCAATAGTTGTAATACCCCCTGAAGCCGTATCCATATCCCGGAAAGGGGGCATAGATCGTACCGGGAACGAATCGGGCTTCACTCTTTTTATCAAGGAGCGTGGTCGTGAAGATCAGGTCGCAGCCGATCTCACGGATCTTTGCCAGCATCACATCCTTGTCAGGTGCTTTCTCCCGCGTGAATGTTGTCGGAAACACATCAAGACTCTTCACCACCTGCAAACCCTTGGCTGCAGCTGCCGCAGCCATCTCATTTTCCAGGTTCACTTTCACTTGTTGGTTGCTGGTGATGGCGGCTATGAATACTTTCTGGTACTGCTTCCCGCCCTGAAACCCCGGACTCTTCCACGATGATGTAACGCGTTGGGCAGGACCGCAGGATAAGCTTCCGTATGACAGGAACAAAAAGCCCACGATAACAGATAAAATGTTTTTCATGTGTCATGATTTGTGCAAGGCTGTAAAAATATCAATCTGCCGCTCATTTTCGTTTCAACATTGTGCAGTACGTGATTTTTCCAACATTGTACATCACATGTATTACCGTACTTGCAACACCTTCTGCCGTGTTTTATGAAATGGTATATGCCTTCTTGATTTCCTCTTGCCGTATGGGGCCATGCATGATTCGCTTTGCGCACATAGAAGGCCATTCATAGCTGATGTCATATTTGCTTTTCTTGTTTCCTTGTACTGACCTATTGAGGATTCCATTTGTTCCGCGTATTCAAAGGGGCAATTCCATTTTACCCATTCGATCAAATTCATCTATGTGTAATTGATAGCTGCCCGTTTTGTCAGTTGTTGTGATCATTCAGTATGGTCGATATCCCAGCCCTTTCTTTTGAAGGAAAATCAGGAGTCATTTCAGTACGGACAGCATAAGGATGTGAACGGGTCGGATATAATGGGACTTTGTTACAAAGAGAAAGTAGTACCCTTCATTCACAAATAGGATGATCGCACAGACATGTAGAAGTTTATCACAACACTGGCCGTTATTTTTATTTCCACCTCAACACTCCTGGCCTAGGAAGGCGAATTGCTAGATATCGGGTCTGGGCCTTCTCCGGGGACAGAAGTACCGGTTGACGGCGGCCTCGGCCTTCTGCTGGCGGCAGGTGTAGCCTATGGTGCCAGCCATTGTCGAAAACCTAAGGGAAAGAGTAATACTTGAATTGCCGCCATTGAAAGAAGGCGCAGAGGACGGATCCCCTGCGCCTTCTACATGTTATGGTCAAGTCGTTATAGAAAAGGCTTCGGCTTGATGGGAAGATGATGACTCGACTTAATGAAATAGATGGATGTAACTGCCCAACTGAACGGAGTTTTTCAAGTTGAGTTTGCGGAGTATGTTTTTACGGTGTGTGGAGACCGTAAGTTCGCTGATGAAGAGTTCATTGGCGATTTTGGTGGAGGAATATCCCTGTGCCACCAGCCGGGCAATCTGCTTCTCCCTGTTACTCAACAGGCTCACCAAGTCATTTGATCTTTCCTTTTTTTCACGAATCTCAGGAAAGCATGTTTCCCCTTTGAAAACAGCATCAATTGCTAAAAAAAGATCCTTATGTCCTATGTTTTTGGAAAGGAATCCATGAATCCCTTTAGTTTTAGCAGCCTGTATAATGAAGCCATCATTGAGCATAGTTAAGAAAATGATGGAAGGTTTTTTCTTCAGTTTTAAAAAATTTTCAACGGCTTCCAATCCGTCTCCTTCCGGAAGATAATAATCCATCAGCAACATGTCGGGCATATTGTATTTGCAGTAACTGAGTGCATCGGTAGTATTCTTGAAATGATGCACCAGGTCGTAGTATGGATGTCCTTCAAAAAGGAGTTTTATGCCTTCGGCAAAGATCAGGTGATCTTCAACGTGTATTATTGATTTTTTCATGGCTTGCTATTTGAATGCGATGATACTCAAGAGGTATCCGGATTATAAAGGTTGTACCGTGATCGTTACTGTCTATGTGGATCCGTCCTTGTAGGAACTTTACCCGGTTGAATATATTTTTCAATCCGTGCCCTTTGATGATTTTGTCAGGGTCGAAACCTTTACCATTGTCTTCAAAGAGGATGTGTATTTCCTTTTGATCTTCAATGATGCTGATATTTATTTCAGAGGCATGTGCATGTTTTTCGCAGTTATTGAGCAGTTCAGAAAGGATTCGGTAGAGCACTGTCTGGCTTGAAATGGACAACCCGGGAGGGATATGATGATAGAGCATGATTTTTGCTTTTCCCGCCTCATTGTGATTGGTTACAATCAGTTCAAAAGCTTTGCTGAAACCATGGAGGTGGATATTCTGGGGGACCAGGTTGTCGATGATGATTCTAATTTCTTTGATGCTGTGGTTCAATATTTTTAGGGATTTTTCAAGATAGTTGCCATTCGATTCCATTGTGCTTTTTTCAAGATATAGTTTCAGGGTGGCCAGCAACCCGCCTATTGAATCGTGTATGTCACGGCCAATCCGTTCCCGCTCCATTTCCTGGATGTTGATGATCTCATTTGAAAGGGCATATTGTTGTGCCAGTAATTCGGACCGTATGGTTTTCTTCTCTTTTTCAGATTCATTGAATTTGTAGATGAAGCCGGAAGCAATGATGCTTGTTTCTATGAGTAGACTGGTGCTGGCGCCATACAAGTTGATAAACTCCAACATAGTTCCGGTCAAACCGAATTGAAAAAAAATCTGGCATATGGCCATGAGCAGGAAAAAAAGCATGCCAAAAAAGTAGAAGCTACTATACCTGACCGCTGCCTTCCAGTTTACATAAATGTAGAGGGAGCATAGGATGACAAATGATCCAACAAGGATGGACAATACTATCAGGAAACCTAATTTTAAGATGGAGGGTAATTGGTCAAGATTGATGGAAACCATTAATGCCAACATGCATAACGCCATCCCTGATTCGACATTCAGTAGTTTATGCAGGATTCGGTTGCCTGCATTGGAACTGAAGTAATGAAGAATGGATTTAGCAAAAAAGAATTGGGCAAGCAGGATGAAAAAGGCCTTGGAAAAATTGTGAAACATGGGGGAGTTTGGCCAAACCATCTGGAATCCAATACCCAGATTGGAAAGGATCCAAAGCGTGATGCAAACGATATACATGGAGTAATGGATGTTCGCGATTTCTTTTGAAAATGACCATATCAAAAGCACAATGAAAATGATAAGGATCATCCAGCCAATGGTAAGTCCGGCCGCAAGCATTTTAAAATTGCCCAGTTTCATCAATCCATCCACACCTGCCAATTCAGCCTTCAATTGTAATGATTCGCCGGATTTGTCGATTCCGATGTACAGTGTTTTTTGTTCATAGGGATTCAATTGCACCGGTATGGCGAAATCGCTGTAGTAAACAGGCCTTTCATTGAATGGCTTTTTGTCGCTAAGTGTCAATCTGTTTTTTACAGCTGGATCTATCACTGTAATGTGGTTGATCTGCGGGTTGTTCAGGAGGATGTATTTTAGGAAGGGTTCGTTAGTGTCATTTGAAATGGTCGTTTTCAGCCACCAGTATGCATGGGTATACCCCGGGTTGAATGATCCATTGGGGATGTAGATGGGATAGGATGCCTGTTGAAGCTGTTGGATTGTTTCTTCCTGATGCCCTTCCCTGCAATGTATCTCCAATTCGGATGTTATACCTGTGCAACTGCTCAGCAGCAGCAAGGCAGCGTAAATTATGGTAAGGTAGGGTTTGAAATACATGGCTATGATAATCCTAAGTTATCCCATTTCTGTCATTGTCAAAAGTGGTTTTTTACCCATTTCTGGGTATTGGCTGAAATTTCATTCAAGTATATTTTTGGATAAATGAATATAAACATTGTTCTCATCAGAGTCCAATTGCCCCATTCATTAAATGTAAAAAATATTTCGAAAAAGAAGATGACATAAAAGGGATATGTTATTGATCTCATTCTCGCAGTTTTCATCATTGATGAAAATTTGTGGGTTGTCTCTTTTGTGCACCATAGAACGATTGTCAGTACAAGTGTATGCATGTGAATATTCACATGTGTCTAAGAAATAATCTGGCTTCTAATTACACATGTTATGACAATCCGCCAAAAAAATTAATCTGTTTTAATGACCATCACCATGAAACGAATAAACCTATGAAAATACTTATAGGCAAGACCATTCGGTAAATTCCCTGTATTGGAAAAGTTTAGTAAATATGTTACAAATGCAAGCCAGATGCTGGAGGATATTTTTCAGATAACTTTTACTTTTTCTGATATGAGATGCGGTGCTATTACCAGTGGGTGACAGCTATGGAGGATTCATTATATGCCATCATTGAAGAGGCGAATCGTTATTCTTCAGGTTAATACTACCCTGCGGTTGTAAGAACACCAAAGCGATGGCCGCAGGTTATGTCATCTTTCAGAGTCTCTGCATTTAAGTATGATCGTTCGTGATTCATTAGCGTTTTTGGCATTCGTGCTGCCTTAAAAATTTTCAACGATAAGAAATACTAAAGCCATCTTTTCAGCCGATATGGTATGCTTGTAGGCAGGGATCATGATGATCATATTTTCTGAGTATTAAAGGATATACGACTCTCAAAGCTCATTTATGAATCTGTATACATTAACTCTAGACAGAGCCAACAAATGGAAGTTCAACTGCAATTGTCTTAGGATATGTTTTTTATCCATTTTCCTTGTCATCACCCTTCATGCCCAGCCACAGTCAGGTGCTATCGATATGAGTTTTAACCCTTCAGATCTTGGATTTGGGGCTGGAGTTGGAGCGGATAACGTTGTCCAGTCCACAGCAGTTCAGGCCGATGGCAAGATCCTCATGGGGGGACTTTTCAGGAGTATAAATGGGACATCCCGCAACGGTATTGCACGACTCAATGCCGACGGCAGCCTTGATGCATCTTTCAACACTGGAACTGGATTTGATAATTCTGTTAAGCCAATAGCAGTCCAGTCCGACGGGAAGATTCTGATTGGGGGTGGTTTTACGAGTTTTAACGGCACCACCCGTAATAGCATTGTACGTCTAAACGCCGACGGAAGTCTGGACAATTCCTTTAACCCGGGAACGGGTGCTGATAATTATATTCACTCCATTGCTATCCAGTCTGACGGGAAACTGTTGATTGGAGGAGACTTCACGAGTTTCAACGGCACCCTTATCAACAGGATTGCACGGCTGAATGCCGACGGCAGCCTGGACAATTCCTTTAACCCGGGTACAGGCTCGGATCTTGCGATTCTTTCTGTTGTGATTCAATCTGATGGGAAGATCCTGATAGGTGGGGAATTTACGAGCTTCAACGGCACCACCCTCAATCGGATTGCACGGCTTAACGCCAACGGTAGCCTGGACAACGGATTTAACTCAGGTACAGGTACCAATGGGTATGTCACTTCCATTGCTGTTCAGTCCGACGGAAAGATTCTGATTGGAGGCGACTTTACGAGTTTCGATGACATTGCTCGTGACCGTATCGCAAGACTCAACGTCGACGGCAGCCTGAATAATGAATTCGATCCTGGATCCGGGGTGGATTATGTTGTTGAATCCATTGCCGTTCAGCCAGACGGGAAGGTTGTTATTGGTGGGGCATTTGAGAATTTCAACGCCACCCCTTTCAATCGGATTGCACGTCTTAACGACGACGGCAGCCTGGATGGGACTTTCACTCCTGGAACGGGGTCTAATGGTTGGATTCATTCAATTAAGGTTCTGCCCAGCGGCAAACTGCTCATCGGGGGAGATTTTACGAGTTTCAATGG
>JBIKIB010000198.1:0-6826 GCA_044361845.1 Chitinophagaceae bacterium
AGATAACAGACCTTTACAATTCCTCCAAATATCCTCGAAAAAATCGGCGAGATCCACGAAATTGCAGCACAAATCCCACACACTATGTTCACCGGCATCGTAGAAACCCTTGGAACCATCGTGAAAATTGACCAATCCGGCTCAAACATAAGCTTCTGGATCCAATCAGGCATCACCGGTGAACTGAAGATAGACCAGAGCCTGTCACACGACGGAGCCTGCCTGACAGTGGAAGCCCTTGACGGAAACACACACAAAGTGACAGCCGTGGCAGAAACATTGCAAAAAACCTGCCTGAGCAGCTGGAAAACAGGAAGAATCATCAACCTTGAAAGAGGGATGATCCTCGGAGGCAGACTCGACGGCCACCTGGTACAAGGGCATGTTGACGCCACAGGCACCTGTATGCACATCAATGATAAGAATGGCAGCTGGGAATATCGCTTCCGGTTCCCGGAAACACATGCCGCCCTCGTCATCGAAAAAGGCTCGATCTGCATCAACGGCATCAGCCTGACCGCATACAACGTTTCTCATGATGCACTTTCAGTAGCCGTCATCCCCTATACTTACACGCACACCAATATCAACGCCACCCTTGTGGATGATGTCGTCAACATAGAATTCGACATGGTGGGGAAATACATCAACAGAAGGAATGACCTACACACACTTGAATGACCCAATTCCTTCAACCCCGTACTGACAGGCTACCTGGCTGGTGTCAACTTCTCCCCGTCCCACAGATACTTTTTCTCCTTGCGCGTGACCTTGGCCACAGGCATACCCTTCTTGTCGATCTTATCCGTGTGTTCACTATTCTCCTGACGCCAAATGACGGTATTGTCCACCATCCCCTTGACACCGGGTAACACAAGAGACTCCCGAATGAAAAGGTCGTCATCCGCATGGGCGCTTTCTGTAAGCGGTAACGCCGTCATCTTGTTTCCGGTCCATAAAAAAGCACAGGAGATCGTGGACATCTCATGCACCTCCGGCACCAACTCAAAAGAAAATCTGCCGATCACATTCTTTAACCCTATGACGACCGGCACACTGCCCCCATTAATGGATTCATAGCCGATATCTGTAAAACTCAAAAGGGACCTGTCGATCACCTTACCTTCCCTGACCGCCTTTACCAAAAAATCATGTACATTCTCCGTCTCCAGCACACCATCCACGGCCCGCGTCCTGCGAGAAACACGATCGACCGATACAAGGAAAAAAACATCAGGCAACACCATACGTTTTAACGCCACCAATCCCGACCAGACGTACCCCTGCTTCCTTACTCCATTCTTTGTATAGGATATCCTGAACCATGGTGCAAGAATGCCCTTAAGCTCAAGATCATTGGCTTCCCTCGACTGCACACGGATGCTGTCACCGACATATAAGGTATCCATGCGCACAGATCGAGTATCGGGAGCCGCCCGAATGATGGCCGTATCAGAAAAAATATGGTCCACACGCCCCTTCGTGAAATTCCCCCAAACCCCGTAATCCTTCGCTGCCGTCTGCGCGTGCAGCACCTGGAACAGGGATCCGAACAGGAAAAATATTGCAAAAATGAAGTTGAGCCTTCTCATATGAACTGATTTTATTAGCTTTCAATATAAAAAGAATCCATCCTCCCCGTAGAAAATTACAGGAAAAATCGTCCCGCGTAAAAGAAAAAAGGACAGTGCATCCCCCGAAAAACAAGGGATCAGGCTGATCGTTGAAGAAAACGATCTTGACAAAAATAATTTCTAAAATAAATAATGCTGCCCGGTTCCATGACCAAAACAATACATGGAAGGCTTACCATTCCACTGCGCCATCAAAATACATTCGGGGTGCACACTGTGCGGCAAAACCCCGAGCATGTCGAATCCATCAGACACCTAAGGGAAAATCCCACACTCAACGCATGAGGTACATCTTCCCGTATCCCTTGTGGAAGAATGCATCCGTCTTGTCCCCTTCGATCTGCAGCTTCTCCAGGGGTTTCCCGTTCATGGATGTAATGAACCGGTAAAGATACACGCCATTGCCAAGCCGCTGGCCGTACTGATCGGTGCCGTCCCATTTGAAATCAGTGATGTTCCGCCCTATCCGCAAAGGACCCAGCTCCCCGGCCGAGATCTCCCGGACGATCTTACCGGTGACCGTGAGGATCTGTATGCGCAGATCACGGGGCACTTCGCTGCCCGTGACAGTGAACACGAAAGCCGTCGAAGTGGTGAACGGATTCGGATAGTTCAGCAGGTTGGAGATCATGGGCTTGCTGAATATATTGAACAATACCCTGTAATCCACCTTCCCTGCAACGTTGCCGCTGCGGTCCCTGCCATTGACAATGAGCTCATATTCACCATCTTCGAAGAAAACGGGATTGAGGTCGATGCTGGCCGTGTTGTCAGCATTGGGTGCGGCACCGGCAGGCGTGAAACGCATCGTGTCGTTATCGAACCTGAAACCGCGGAGCACTCCGTCAGGATGGCGGATGCTGATACTGAATAGAGCCGTGTCATCCAGCGGCAGATATCGACTGTCATCCTTCAACCGGATGAGTATATGCGGACGTGCAGAGATGATGTCGCGGTTGAGGATATGCATGCCGTTGAAAGTCACATCCAATATGGGATTGAAGTCATCCCTGCCCACATGGAAATCCCGGTACAGGAAATTGTTGAAGAGGAACTGTTCCGGCTGATCATTATCCGGATTCACATTCACATACACGGTGTTTTTCCCCGCAAAAGCCCTTGTATCCAGACGATGGGAAACAAGGATGGTATCCCCCGGTGGCAACGGTCGACGACGGGGTATCGGAATGACATGCGGAACGTTGTTCCGGTCAGTAACGGTAAAGGCTACCCGCAGACTGTCGAAAGCGGTACTGCCGGTGTTCTTGAAAGCGACCTCGAACAACATAGGTTCCCCGGTTTCGAGAGAATCCTTCGAGCTGAAGCGGAGATTCGGGGCGATGGCACCCTCAGGAGGCAGGTCGGCCAGCAAACGCCAACGACGCAGTTGATGGGGCGTGTAATGTATACTGTCGGAGTTGTACATGCGCAACCGAAGATGCGTATATCGAGTGGCATCAATGAACGACAGGCTCGTATCCCTCGCCGAAGAGATGCTTGCCAATAACGACTCGACCCCGTTCGGCTCCCTGCCGATCACATCCATGACGACTTTATCAGGTGCGGACTCCAACCCTGTACCTGCCCATTGTAGGGCATGCCATTTCTTTGCAGGACCAAACCAGGGCGACAGGATCTGTCCTTTCGCGAGACCCATCGACACGTCAAATCGCTTCTCGAAATATTCATCCTGGCTGCGCCCCATGAATGAATATATCGGGAACCCTGCATCCCCCTTCCTGAAAAAAAATATGAACGGAAAGTTCCCGGTGAACTGTTCGATGTCTACCAGTCCCAGGCGCCGCATGCTGTGGTACAACGACCTCCCACTGCCGTACAGCAGGGTGTCTTTCTGCCAATCCTTTACAAAAGTCGTATTGCTGAGCAGGCCAAGATTCGTGATGGACACATAGTATCCCGCAGGCAAAGAATCTAAAAGGTCCATGGCCGACTTCCTGAAATTGACATCATCATACGGATACTCGAACAGGTGCTCGTTGTACTGGCAAGGCCCATTGCTTCCGAAAAGCCCCTTCCCGTCTGGCATCATCGTATTCTTCATCGGGATGAGGCTGATGCTGTCGTAGATCACGAACTGAAGGGAAGCAGGACGGCAACCCCAGAGCAGATAAAATTTCTCATCGACCTGGACGTTGATCCTGCTCTTCGGATAGATCGGAAAAATTCCTGTCTTTATGACGATATTGGACGGCTTCTTCGCAAAGCGAAAGCGCCTGTCGGCATCAAGCGAGATATCGTTGAACCCGGATCTCAAATGCTGATCGTAGTGTGCCTGGCTGAAGCCGGTACCTGCATTTTTCAGATATACGAATGATGATACGTTCCACAGCGGATTGGTTCCCGGCAGGGGTTCCGGGGCTGTCCTCCAATAGTACACGGTACTATCAGCCAGCACCAGTCCCGGTACATCGAAACTCAGGATGCCCCCGACAGAAACCAGAGCGGAGGTTTTCTTCGCGGGGGAATTGAACAACGATGTCGTGTCCACTTCAATGAGATAACTGCGTGACTTGCTGAGCGGATTGGCCGTGGAGGCGAGTAAGGATACACGCTCCGTGCTCACGATGCCGTATTCATGCGGGAATACCGGACGCAGTTCGTCCTCGATGATCGTGACGGACTTGCTGATGATATTATTCGCCTCTGAGATCTCATCCACCTGCCCATCCGGATCGATCGCTACTATGATGCGGTTATCGCCCTTGTCTGTCAAAGGGTTCACAGGCACGTCAAGCATCACGGAATCCACATACCGGATACCGGGGATCCTGCGGCGCAGCAACTCGACCGTTGCGCCTGATGGAAGTCGACGCGTCAGCAGGAGCAGGACCGAGTCCCGTACCGCCCTACCGATGTTATGGATCTTCACCTGCACACGGAAACGCGCATCCGCAACCGACACGAAAGATGGATCGATCCGCACATAAGCTTCTTCAATGACGTAATCAGGCTTCGCATGCGCGTACATCGCAACGGCCGGATCGCCATGAAGGGTGATCTGTTCCGCATGCATGCGGCCGAAATGATCATTGGGCCCGGTCGTCTGAAGGAGCTTTCCCAGCGACTTCTGCTGAACAACACCTATCGGTTGTCCGTAACCGCTACCCGATACCAAGGAGTACAGGGAATTGATATATATGTTCAGGTAATTCACGATACCGTAATGGGTGCTTGCGATGAACCCGATGCTACCGCGCTGACGGGCCATCACATACTTCTCCGAGAGCGTCAGATTGCTGGAGGTGAACCGGGTGGTGTCATAGAGGAAGAAGTTCCCGGCATTGCATCCGTTGACCACGAACATCGGGTACTTGCCCTGGTTGTCGTAGGCATAAGGGTCACTGATATTGAATTCCAGCGCGGAGGCGGAAGAATGCCCGAAGTAAGTGAGCATGTTGATGCCTTCGGAAAAGAGTCCCTGCAATTGTGCGGTCGTGAGTTGCTGTGTGGCATATGCGGGGTTGTTGCTGAAGCTCTTCACATTCGCACCGAACAGCGTGTCTGCGACGATGGACTTCGCAGCGTTCATGTAACCGAATAATAGTCCTTGCAGATAGGGGTCACTGCCTCCTACGGCGTGAACGACATTCTTCATCCACGCACGTTCGCGAATCGTCTGTCCCCCACTCTTGAGGGCCCCTTCATGCTCTTTGATCTTGACCAGATAGTCTTCTATCTCTGAAGGATGCACGACGGCCAGCCTGCCAATGGGCGTCTGTATCAAGGCCTCGTACCCATCGGATGACAGGAGATTGTCGGAGCCCGGATTACCGAAGGTGGGAATGAGTGCGATGGCAGGGGTCGTCGACCGGGACTCGTAGATCCGTTGCTGGTCATAGGTCAATCCCCGGCCGATGAGGAACACGTAGGCAGGCTTCCTGTTGAACACCTGCCGGGCAAACCGGAGAAAGTTGACAACGGAAAGTGGATGCATCTTGATGCCAAAGGCAAACTGATCCACGAGCTCTTCGATATCATAGATCCGGGCGTCATGCCCGCCGCCGGCGGCACTTGCACGGTATGTCCGATAGGCTTCCACAGGATTACCATTGGCACCGGAAAAAAGCCTTTTATTGGAAATGATCAGATATTCCGACTGACTGGCGGGTTTGCTGAAGTCTGTGAAGTTCCTGACTTGCAGGTCCGTCACGATCCCGACCTCTGAAAGATCCCGACTCAGCAGTACGAATTCCCGGGGGCCGGATGCCGGCAGGACAAAGCGCACCTTTCCGGCCACTGAAACGTCTCCGACATACCGCCGTTTATTCGTGAGGTCGATCAGCAGCGGCGCAAGAGAGCCGTGACTGAATTGTACGACCTCGAGGTAGTTGCCATTCGTGGACTGTGGCAGGCTGAAAGCGAACTGGCTGGCACCATCGAAGTCGAAGGTCCGTGGATATGTCATCAGCAATTTATGCACCGCCATACGATCTGTAGCGACCCCGCTGCCGTTATTGATGATGATCTGATCAGGTGATCTTCCGAGAAGCGAACGGGCGAATGTACCACCCAGGATCTTCCCATCGAGGTAGTTCATCGGCTGGTCGAGTACCCGGGTACCGTTAATGGATACCTGCACCGTTCGGGTATTATTGGCATTCCCTGACACTGCAAGGGAAAAACGGACATCGGGTCCGGTACCGGCAACCTTCAATGGACCGGGTGTTTCCTGCAAGGGGGATGACGGCCCCACGTCTCTTGAAGCCCACCCCTCTCCCACTTCGTAAGAGGACGAATACACGTTGAGTCCGACGAACAAACCATATCCACTATTGAGCCGGGTCTTGTAGTGTATGTCCAGCGTATGCAGGAACCAGGGTTCCGCCGGCAGCGTGTTGGATTCGACGGGATTGGGATCCGTGGTATACCGGAGGTTTCCGGATCCGATATGTACGGTGAGGAAATAAGCTGCCGTATCGGTGAAGAGGCTCCATTTATCGGCCAGCTGCAGGGATGGGTCCCGGTACAGTTTTGTGTCCGGCCGGCCGTCGTTGACCTGTCCGTAGCATTCAATGAAGTCTGAACTGCCAAGAACCCCGGCCGGAATGCTGGTATGCATCGGCACCTGCTCGCCATTCCGCCAAAGCTGGAGATGCTCGGCCCTTACCGCCCCCAGTCCTGCGGATGCCAATACCTGTTGCGGGATCCTGAAAAGCCCCGTGCGGCCGACC
>JBIKIB010000199.1:0-6816 GCA_044361845.1 Chitinophagaceae bacterium
ACCTCAATATCTGGGGGCTCCTGTACTTGACCTGAACACCGCCGCATTCGGGGATGGGTACAATAATATCACGACGATGTGTTCTGCTCCTGAAAAGCTAAGTAAGGGGACCAGCAACATCCTCAGTGTGAACAACAGCATCAGTGAGCTGATCATCGCCGTATCGGCATCAGACATCAAGGACGGTAATGCGGAGATCATCACACCTGACATCAACAATAGCAGTGCCTATGTGAAGCTGGGCTCTCCGTTCAGTGGAACGGTCAATTTCACCCTCAACAGTGTTGGATACAAAGTAGACAAGACGGAATCCGGCGGGATACGCAAGATGGTATTCACCAGAAGCAACGGCAGTACGATGACGGATCTGCAGGCGGAGACCCTGATCGACGCACTTTTGTATTACAACTCCGTGAATTCGATCGGTCAGCGAAGGTTCACCATATGGTTGAGGGAGGGACAGGTGACTTCCACCTTTGCGTTTTTCGAGATCTACGGAGGTTGTATCGTCCTAGGTTCGGGGACTTCCGTCTTCACGGCCAGACAGGAAAACAGCAGCGTACTGCTCCGGTGGGAGACATCAATCGAGCAGAAGACCGATCAGTTCAGCATTGAAAGATCAACTGATGGTGCCGGCTGGGAAACGATCCATCGCATTGTTGTAAAACCCGGAGGGAATGCAACATTGTTCCATGTATATCACGATCGTCCGTCACTGGGTGGGGTATATTACTACCGCTTGATCGAGACGGACCTGAATGGCATCAGAAGATCATCTCCACAAAGGGTAGTGCGGTTCGAGCGTGACCGTAAGGGACCATTGATCTTTCCGAACCCCACTGAGAACGGCAGGTTCCGTTTGCTCCTCGACGAGAAAGGAATGGTCAGGATATTTGACAGCAGGATGGTTTATATATGGGGGAAGGAGCTGGGTGCCGGAATACACATGATCGATTTTTCCGGTTTCAGTAAGGGCATCTATCACCTGCAGGCTGCCGGTGTCACCCAACGGTTCATATTGAGATGACGATGAATAGAAAAGAGGGGATGTGGGCACATTGGGTGCGGCAGGGTTTAAAAGACTGCCTGAAGGGTAATTTTTAATTCGTTGTCGGTCTTCACCATGAAAAGAGACGGGCGTTCGATCTTGAAATCCTCGAGTAATAGGGTAAACTCTGCATTGATGGTTCTGCCCTTTGAGGATTTATTTTCCTGCACTTCCATCTCGACAGGCTTATCCACGCCATGAAAGGAAATTACCCCTTTTACCAAATAGGCTTTGTCGGTGAAGACGACCGAGGTGGAGTAGAATTTTATGTTGGGATAGGTGAGGTCATCTGTCACTTCCAGCATATGTGCATCACGATTGGAGTTCTTACTATCGAAGGAGCGGACCTTGACGGTAGCGGCCACTTTCACGATCCTGCCATCGGCATCTATCTCCGCTACGCAGTTCAGATCTTTAGACTCCCCTGTCCACGAATGGAGTGCGTGTTTCATTCCATATCGGATAAAGGACTTTGACTTATCCGCCCGAAGCTGGCCGGATTGAGCATAGCCAGATGCATGACAGATCAGCAGGCAGAACAGGAGAAGTTTCCTCATGATCAGAATTTTATCACCACCACCGCTGCGGCGTAACTGGCGAATGTGGTGAAAGCGACAGCACGGTGCACCGGTTTCAGGTTTGGATTATCTTCAATGACGTTGCCGAGGATATTGGTGGCGAGCATGCCTGACATATGTACGATCGAAAGCCACTTGTGCAGTCGGAGTGATGACAGGCTCTTATCCCGGTTGATGAGTGGTGGCGGAGCAAAAAGGGACATGGCAGCGGCAAGTGAGTAGGATATATTCACCCCTTTTGCAAGAGATTCATGCGCATCATCGAGGTTATACTTCCCATTATAGAGTTGGCTTCCGACGACACCCTGGGCCACCATCCCACCTAAGGTCACGAATCCAAGGACCTGGTGTGCTTTCAACATGAATCGTCTGGTCTGCATCTCCTTTTTTCGTTGTGCGGTTGTCAGGGGAGCGATCCTGAGATCACGCATGAGTCCATGTTCTCCCCAGAGCATCCGTTGCGTGACGATCATTTTCGCCGGCAAAAGGGCGGTATCGGGTTTATCCTCATCCATCAATTGTTTGAGCAGGTCGTTTTCCTGTCCGAGCAGTTGAATGACAAAAAGCATCATGAAGATGGAGAGGGTATATTTTTTCATATTCATTTCATGAAAAGACACGGAGCGTGGTACCGGTGAGTTGTGTATTGTAGGTTGCGAGGGCCGTATTCGCAGGACCGTTCGTCACCGCGCCAGTGGTGGAGAACGTAGCGCCATGGTTGGGGCAATAGAATCGATTGTTATTGCCCTGAAAGACGATCGTGGTCCCTTGGTGGGTGCATACTTGAGATACGGCAATGAAACTGCCGGCAACCGTTTTCGCTACGATGATATTGTTCTTGTAAAGAAATCCCCCCGCAGTGTTCAGTGCGGCATTGGTCGGATCGGAGAGGTTCACTGTGAAGTCGACATTCGACGGGGGCGGGGTCGGGTTCGGACCCGGAGTATTGTTGTCATCCTTGGAACAACCCGCCATGCATGCACCGATGAAGACGGCGGCGCTGGTCATACCCATCTGTGAGAGGAATTCCTTTCTATCCATGTGTCATTTTTTAATAAATAAATCCCAGAAATAAATCTGTATCTAAAATAAGGTTTATTGGTGCCCATTGGTTCGATTTTGCAGTGATTTTACAAAACTTTATTGTGGGATCACTTCGTCATGATGCTCAGCGGTCACGCGGACCGTTTGAAATACGGCCGACTCTATGTATTTTTGGGGTTCATGAGTATTTGGAAGAATATCATCCGCCGGCCATCCTGAATCAAAATTCCCCATCAGGATCAGGCATCTACATTATTTACGGATAAAATATTCTTTCAAATGCATACCATCATTGAACCATTCAGGATCAAATCTGTAGAACCGATTTATTTCACCACCCGCGAACAGCGGGAGTTGATTTTGCGATCCGCTTTCCACAATCCATTCTTCGTACATTCAAAAGACGTACTCATCGATCTTTTGACCGATAGCGGCACCAGTGCCATGAGCAGCAACCAATGGGCTGCAGTGATGCTTGGGGATGAGTCGTATGCCGGGAGTCCAAGTTTCTTCAAGTTCGAAGCGGCCGTGAAGGACATCACCGGTATGCCGCTGGTGATCCCCACGCACCAGGGGCGGGCGGCGGAGAAGATCATCTTCAGCATTCTTGGCAGCAAGGGGAAATACTTTTTAAGCAACACGCTGTTCGACACTACCCGTGCAAACATTGAATTTTCGGGTGCAGAGGGCATCGATCTGGTCTGTGAGGAGGGAAAGCACCCATCGATCCCTGCACCTTTCAAGGGGAATATGGATGTGGAGGCATTGCGGCGGGAGATCATCCGGTTGGGTGCGGAGAACATACCTATGGTGATCGTCACCGTGACGAACAATTCAGGAGGCGGACAACCTGTGAGTATGGAGAATATCCGTGCGACGAGTAAGATCTGTGTGGAATTCGGGATACCGATGTTCATAGATGCGTGCAGGTTTGCCGAGAACGCATATTTCATAAAGTTGCGGGAAGAAGGGTATGCTGACAAGCCCGTAGATGAGATCGTGCGGGAGATGTTTTCTTATTCGGATGGCTGCACCATGAGTGCGAAGAAAGATGCATTCGCCAACATCGGAGGATTTCTCGCGATGCGTGATGCAGACCTGGCCTTGCACTGCCGTAACCTGTTGATCATCACCGAGGGATTCCCGACCTATGGAGGCCTTGCCGGCCGAGACCTGGAGGCCATCGCGGTGGGACTGTATGAGGTGATGGACGAGCACTATCTGAGATACCGGATTCGCAGCACCGAATACCTCACACAGAAACTGATCGCAGCGGGAGTCCCAGTGATGCAGCCGGCGGGCGGACATGCCGTCTACCTGGATGCGAAGGCGTTCCTGCCACATATCCCTGTGGATCAGTATCCCGGCCAGGCCCTTGCCTGCTCGCTTTATTTGGAGGGCGGCATAAGGGGCGTGGAGATCGGATCGCTGATGTTCGGAAAATACGATGCTGACCACCGGCTCATCCCGGCGGCCCTGGAGCTTGTACGCCTTGCGATCCCAAGAAGGGTATACACACAGAGCCATATCGATTATGTTGCGGAGGTCATCATTGAAGTCTTTGAAAAAAGACATGCCATCAAAGGACTCCGCATTGTGGAAGAGGCGCCGATGCTCCGACATTTCACCGCGAAGTTGGAGCCAGTAGCATGACAATCCGCTATATTTGATCATAAAAAAAAATTATGAGATCCCGCATAGTTTCTAAGCTTTGTATTTGTCTGCTCATACTTTTGGGAGCAGGCATACAGTTGGTTGAGGCACAGGGGACAGCCGGCAGTACCCAAAGCTTCAAAGGAACGATCGATAAATATCCCATCACCTTGCAACTCTATCTTGCAGGTGGGGAGTACGTTGGCAGCTATATGTACGACCGCATTGGAGAACCGATTGATTTCAGCGGGATCCAAAAGGATGGCTTCATCCAGCTGACAAGCTACAAGGGTGATCGAGTCGAGACCTTCCGGCTTCGCGAGGATGCGGAAGGACTGACCGGCATCTGGCAGAATGGTGAAAAAGGGGCGGAATTGACCGTATCACTCAAGACCTGGAAGAACGTTATACCGATGCAGGTCAAATACATCAAAGATTCGATCATTCCGGTCGCGGATGTCAGGGATGTGAAAGGGATGTTCGAGGGGAGTGCTGTTTGGCCGACGGGAAGCACTGCAAAGGATGAATTCATCCGTCAGGAGATCCGTGCCTGCATCAGCCCGACAAAAAAATCAACGGCATCTGTGGATCGACTGCTTGCAGAGAAAAGGAGTGAATTCTTCGCTGGCTTACGCCAAGCCGTCAAGTCTGAGTCCGCTGCGGATCTGCGCGACATGGCCTCCAGTTTTTCCTGGTCGATGGTGAAAAGAGTATCCGTCGGCTGGCAGTCGCCATCGATCTTATGCCTGAACAATATGGAATGGGAGTACACCGGTGGTGCGCATGGCAATGGTGCGACCATGTACAAAGTGCTTGACCTGGTGAACCGGAAAGTGCTTAAGATGTCGGATATCGTGAATCCTGCGGGGATCAAGGCATTGCCTAAGCTTTTAGAAAAGAACCTCCGCAGGCAGTCGGGCATAAAGCCAAACCAGCCATTGCGTGAAGCCGGTCTCTATGGTAACCGGATAGAAAAAGTATCTGATTTCTTTTACCTCACGAACAAGGTCATGATCTTTAGTTACACCCCTTACGATATAGGTCCTTATTCATCCGGACAGATCGAGATCCCCGTGCCTTTCACCGAATTGAAACCATACCTGCAACCTGCTTTCGTGAAACTGGCGGGACTATAAGGATTGCGGTGCTTATCGGTCTGCCCTTGATGCATTAAAAAAATGCGACAAGTGGATGAAAGGGGTGCTTACTTTTCTGTGATCAACAGATCACTGACGATCCATCTGCATCCTATGCCCCCTTGAAAGCTGCCGGATCCTGGTTGAGCATGGTGGGGAATGGTGGTCTGCTAGGAAGGAATGGTGTCTGTAAAAGATCGGAGGGAAACCGGGAGCGATATCCAGGCGAATCCCATCTGCTTAATAAATCTTCCACGAATGCAAAAGATTTTTCAATCCTACCCTGTCATTCGAAAGCTCAACGGCAAAAGACAAGATCAACGTGGGTGTGGAGCCTTCATGATATCGGTCATGCTTGGGATTTCAAGCCTATTCGTTATTCCGGCTCAGGCACAAAAAGTGTATTTTACGACCGGGTACAAGGTGATGGACATCACTCCGGAAGAAGCCACCGTATGGACGCGGTTGTGTGCATCGGAGAAACCAAATCCCGTGGTGCATGAGCGGCAGCTCAAAGTTTTCCGGCATCCCTTGCATTTCGACGAGACCATGCCCGTGTCGCGGATGGACGGAGGGGTGGCCGGTACTGATGGTTGGGTGAGGATCACATTAACAGCAGGAAAAAAGTCATACCCCTCACCATGGATCCGGGTACAAAAAGAGCAAGACCATACGGGGTTCCATCATTTCAAGGGGCTGACACCCGGCACGAAATACAAGGTCAGGATTGAAGGCAAAGCTTCCGAACGGGGCGAAGTAAGCATTACGGAAGGGTATTTCAGCAGTCCCCCGAAGGCAAGCCTGTCAGGGGAATTTTACATGACGACTTCCACCTGCCAGTATTTCTGGAGCTTTGATGATTCCACCAGCGGGTTCAGGACCTATGGAAGTATGAAGCGACAGGCACCGGACCTTTTTGTGCAGACAGGCGATTACGTGTATTATGACAAGCCCGGCCCCATGGCCAACAATGCGGAGAAGGCAAGGCACAAATGGCATGCGATGGATGCATGGTCATCGCTGCGGGATTTTTATACATCGACGGCATTGTACATGCTTAAAGACGACCACGATCTGCTGGCGGATGACGTTCATCCCGGATCCAAACCTTTCGGCGATCTGACCATTGGCAGTGGGCTTCGCATCTGGCGGGAGAATGTTCCACTTCGGGGCAAGCCATACCGCACCTTGCAATGGGGAAAGGATCTGCAGATCTGGTTTCTAGAGGGCCGGGAATACCGAAGTGCCAACGACATGCCGGACGGCGAAGGGAAATCGATATGGGGTACGGAACAGAAGGAATGGATGTCAAGAACCATCCGGGAGTCAACCGCCACCTTTAAAATAGTATTCTCCC
>JBIKIB010000200.1:0-6792 GCA_044361845.1 Chitinophagaceae bacterium
GCGGAGGCATTAGCGTCAGGGAAGACAATAACATCTTCCAATGGCAGCTCGATAATATCATCGGATGGAACAAAGCGATCGGCAAGCATAACATCGAAGTGACGACACTCATCAACGCCGAGAAGTTCCAGAACTGGTATAGCCGTGTCAATGCAGAGAACTTCTCTCCCAATGACAACCTCGGATATAATAACATCCAGGCGGCCAGGACCGTTGTGGTCACCAACGACGACCAGTATGCCACAGCGGATGCACTCATGGGACGCATCAACTATTCCTACGCCGGTAAATATTTACTCACGGTCACGGGTAGACGCGACGGATATTCGGCCTTCGGTCTGGAGAACCGACGCGCGTTCTTCCCATCCGCCGCCTTCGGCTGGATCTTCACTGATGAGAAATTCATGAAGGGGCTTTCGAAGTATCTGGATTATGGAAAGTTAAGGTTCTCCTACGGTGAGAATGGCAACCGGGAGATCGGTCGTTATGCTGCACTCGCGGGCCTTTCATCCGGCAGTTATGAGTATATCACTCCAGGCGGAACCCGTTACGGCACCGGCCGTATACAGGCATCCAATATGGCCAATCCCAAACTCAAATGGGAACGCAACCGTTCGATAAACATCGGTATGGACTTCTCCGTCTTGCGTGGTAACCTCAGCGGTTCCATCGACTGGTATGATCGGTCCACCAACGACCTGCTGGTGAATCGTACCCTTCCGATCATGACGGGCTTCACCAATGTCATCGCCAACCTTGGACAGGTGGACAACCAAGGGTTTGAGATCATGCTCAACAGTACGAATATGAAACGGACCAATTTCATTTGGCGGTCCGGTTTCTCCTTGTGGACCAACAGGAACAAGATCGTGAAACTCTATGGGCCAGTACCCGTGGTGGATGCCACCGGAAAGATCACCGGCTATGTGGAGAAGGATGATATCTCCAACGGATGGTTCATCGGAAAACAGATCAGTGATATTTTTGATTACAACGTTTCGGGAGTTTGGCAGACGGCAGATGATGCCAAGGCGAGATCATTTGGTTTCACACCGGGAGACTTCAGGTTGCAGGACCTGAATGGTGATGGTAAGTACACCATCGACGACCGCATGTTCGTCGGACAGACCACTCCGAAGTTGTCCTTCAATCTCAGGAACGAGTTCACGCTCTATAAAAACTGGGACGTTTCCTTTGCGCTCTATGGTCGGCTCGGACAGATGAGTCAGTTAAACGAAGCGAAGAACGTGGATCTATTCTATGATCGTTCGCAGTTCTACAAGCGTCCTTACTGGACCCCGACGAACCCTATCAACGACTATGCGAAGATGATGTCGGCGGCCGGTGGTACCGTGGCCTTTAATGTGTGGCGGAACTCCTCCTTCGTCAGACTGAATAATATCAGCGTGGCATACACGGTGCCGAAAGAAGTGATGAGCCGTTACAAGATTCAGGGTCTCAAGATGTACGTCAACGTGCAGAATGCGTTCGTTGTGTCACCATGGGAATATTTCGATCCTGAGAACAAAGGGTTGACCCCGATGATCATCAACTTCGGTCTGAATCTCACTTTATAATCGAATTGCCACATCAAAATTTTCCATATGAAACGATCTTTCAACAGATATGTATGCGGAAGCCTGGTCATCGCATTGATGGTCGCAGGCATCTCTTGCCAGAAGAGCTGGCTGGAACCGGAAACTCCGTCGCTGTTCGTGCCGGAGAATACCATGGTCAACGAACAGGGCTTCAAGGCTGCATTGGCTTCCTGTGCCAACAACATTCGACCTGAATGGTACCAGGACGGGGCGCCGATCATCACGGAGAATATCTTCTCAGAAATGGCCATTGAAGGCACGACCGATAAGTTCGGCCCGGCGGTGAACATGAATCTATTGATAACCCCCGACGCCAATCTCAACAGCGGAGATTTCAACCGCATCGGTTGGTACTGGGATCAGGCATGGGTGGGCATCCGTCTGGCGAACACCATCATTTCCCGCCTTCCGGATGCTGACTTCAACCAGTCGGCCAAGGATGTCATCAAGGGAAAAGCTTTCTTCTACCGGGCATACAACTACTACCGCCTGGTGAACCAGTTCGGTGATATCCCCACATCCTTCCGCGAGATCAAAGAGCCCAAGCTGGATTTCACGACCGTCAAACGGGATGTGATCCTGCAACGCCTCAAAACCGAACTTGACTCGGCAGCCCTTGTCGTGCCCTGGGTGCAAGACAAGGGTGATGTGAACAAAGGTGCGGTATATCATCTGCTGGCCAAGGTATGCCTCTCTCTGGGTCTCTTCGACGAGGCCATCACCGCTTCTTCCGCAGTCATCAACAACGGAACTTTCAGGCTCATGCAAAACCGGTTCGGCACAGAGTCGAGCGATGCACGCAAGAATGTGATCTGGGATCTGCATCGCCCGCTGAACAAGTCCATCGCCGCCAATTCCGAGGCGCTATTTCTGGTTACCGATCGATTTGGAGACCAGAATGCCGTGGTCAACGGAACAACTTCCATGCGGCAGGCCGTGCCTTTCTTCTCCGTCAATACCATCCTTACACCCGACGGCAAGGTGGGCATGACCCCCAACTTCGGTGTGGAATTTGACATGTGTACGCTATATGGACGGGGCATCGGTCGTTGCCGTGCCACCCCATACTCCACCACCGATATCTGGGATGATCCTAAAGATCTTCGCCATGATACCCTTTCCGGGAACTGGATGACCATGGAGCAACTGGTGTATAACAACCCCGCCTTGAAGGGAAATAATGTGTGGTACGGTAGGCGTCTGCAGAAATTCGGCCCCACTGGCAACTTGCTGGTGTCAAGCGGGGATACCATTCGGACCTGGTATGATTGGCCTCAATACAAACTCTATATCCCCGACCAGATCCGCACCCCATGGCAGGGTGGTAATTCAGACTGGTATGTTTATCGCCTGGCGGAGACCTACCTCATCCGTGCGGAAGCATATTGGTGGAAGGGAGATGCTGCCAATGCTGCAGCAGATGTGAATGCCGTCCGCATGAGGGCAAAATGTTCTCCGTACACCGCTGCTCAGGTCGACCTCGGCACCATCCTTGACGAGCGCGGCAGGGAACTGTACTACGAGGAGGCAAGGAAAACCGAGATCACCCGCATGGCATTCATTTTTGCCAAAACGGGTAAATCCTTCAAGGGCAAGACCTACAATGCCGCTAATTTCCACACCTCGAATTTTTGGTACGACAGGCTGATGGATAAGAATTATTTCTACCAGAAGAACGTGAAAAATGTGCGCGGTGATGCATATACGATCAGCCCTTTCCATGCACTTTGGCCGATCCCACGGACATCCATACTCGCTAATCCGAATGGACAGATCAACCAGAATCTTGGATATTCCGGCAGTGAGACCAACAAGCCGGCATTGGACAAGATACCGGATTGACCTCATAGTGTAAATTAGCAATGATACCGATGCCCTGGCCATGTTGCCGGGGCATCGGTCTTTCTGGCTGTCCCTGAATCCTTCAGCATGCAGGCTTCACATTTACAGCCGATTGGCATCTGTTTATTCTTGATGCATCCTGTGGCATATTCATTCCGGATCGGGAATTGTTGATCCGCTCAATCCATACGCTTTCGTCCGTCAGAACTCTTTTTCCGCCATCTCGCTTTGCGGCAGGATGATCTTCCGGTTTTTACGACTCAGGTTGAAGCCAACGGAGAACTGCAGCTGATCGGGTTCATAGATGTAGAGTGTCGTGTTGTAGAAATCAGCACCCCAGGTGCTGATGCGTTGCCGGTTGGAGATCCCGAGGCCGGCGTCCATGTGCAACCACTGTGCCATGAACGTGAATCGGTTGTTTTTTGTGGTCTTCTTCACGGAGAGGTTAGGGGACAGGAACGCATCGTCTTCTCCCTGCAGGGTGGCGCGGCGGGAGAGGTAGTTGACGCTGAACTGAACCGACCAGTTCCCTTTGATGCTGAAGGTCTGCACACTGTTGATGGAATACACCCAACTGCTGTTGCTGAGCTCGTTCGTACCTCCGAACAGGGTGCCATTGATGCGGTATTTGTACACATTCCCCCCGAGTATCATCTGCCATGCTTTCCCTATCCTGTAACTGAAGCTTACCTCTGCACCTGTCTGCAATGCACGTCCGGCATTCGTGTAGATCCTGCTGAGGATGGTATCGTTATAGACTTTGTTGACCCGCTGGATCGGATTTTTTATCTGCTGATGGTACAGGGTGAAGGCCAGGTTGCCCCGTCCCAGTCGCCGTTCAATGCCGGCCTCGAAGGTCCCGGTGAGTTCCGGCAGCAGACCCGGGTCGCCCTGTTCGAGGGTCTCTGAGTGTTCCCTTTCGGGGATAGGATTCAGCTCGAAGTTGTTGGTGCGTTTGATCCGCCTGCCGTAGGTTGCCTTGATGGTTGTTTTTTCGTTCCATTTATAGCGCAGCAATGCCGAAGGAAAAAGATTCACGAGGTCCAGCTCCTCTGTCCCGGCAGATGCTTTTGTCTGAAGGCTCCTGTGCATTGTCTCCATGCGAAGCCCGCCCTGGTAGGAGAATGGACCGCTTTCATCCGCGTACTGTGCATACAGGGCATGTATGTGGTTCTGTACCGTGATGGTGCTGGTGAATGCCGGATCCGTTACGAATGCCGTGCTTCCATAGTCACGGTACAAGTATTTGAAGTCCCCTTCCTGGGTATCATACCTGAACTGATATCCACCCTGAAGGCTCCTGGTGCCATTGCGGTGTGCCAGGTCGGTCTTGAAGCGGTATGCCTGCAATGGATTTTCAGACGGGTTCTCAGTCTCCTGATAGTCGATATCCAGTCCCGGGTAAGAAAGGTTGTGGTTGGTGGTGAGTCCTTTCAGGTTTGCACCTTCATATTGCCCGGAAATCTGAAGGGTGGTCGTCCTGCTCAGTTTATGGGATGACCCGATGCTGGCCAGGGTGAAGATGCCTTCTTTATCCTGCGTGTTCTCATTGAAATACCGGAAGGATGTCACATTGCCTGTTGAAAGGTCTTTGTGCGTATTATCGTACAGAAGATCCGCCACACGGCTCTGGAATCTTTTGCCGATGTATAAGGCTGACTCCAGCCTGGTCTTATCGTTGGGTTCGTACGCCAGTCCGAGCCGGCCTCCGTAGTTATAGCGGCGGAAACTCCTTTCACCCGTGGAGGGAAATGTCGTGAATCGATTGGCGTAGGTGGTGTTGACATCTCCTTCACGGTATCCGGCCATGTCGTTCCGCAGGTAGTTGACGCCACTGCTGAAATCCCATCTTCCTTTTTGAAAGGAGACGGATACATCTGCGGCACCACGCTGCAGCTGTTCGTATCGGGTATTGCCGAAGTTATTGATGGCAGGGGTGCCGAGCATCAGGTTGGATTGCACCACGAGGCCTTTTTCCGGCGCAGACTTGGTGATGACATTGATGATCCCGCTTTTCCCGTCGGCATCATACGCCGCACCCGGACTGCTGATCAGTTCGATGTTTTCAATTTGAGAGGCGGGTATTTGTCCGAGTACGAATGCCGGGTCGCCCTGTGTGGGTCGTCCGTTGACCAGCACCTGGAAGCTGGAAGATCCCCTGACATTGATCTCACCCTGGCCATTGAGGGAGACGGACGGGAGGTTTTTGATCAGGTCGACCGCACTGCCATTGGCTGCATTGGCGTAAGCCGAAGCCTGGAATACCTGCCGGTCGATGCGGAAGGATACCGGGGGCTTTTTACCCTTGATGACGATCTCCGAGAGGGATAGTTTTTTCGGGATGGTATCTGCCTGCAGGAGGGCTCTCTGTGCGCTGTCAAGTTGCTTGCCTTTCCGGCTGCTAAGGTCCTGCGCTTTGCCGGCGAAACATGCCGACAGGGCAGTGACAAGATAGATCAATTTCATGCTTGTTGTAAATATACGGGATAGGGGCGGAGCTTTCATGTTTCTTGGCAAACCACCGTGTATGGCCTGTATCAGCTCAAGGACTCATTGAACAAAGTTCAGATGCAGAGATGAACACAGTTTGTGATGTTTCAGGCAATATAGCTTCCTGCCCGATCATGTGCGAGGCGTTGTTTATGGTCGTACCAAGGATGCGGGATTGTTTTCTTCAGTAGGGTGTCGAGGTTCCGCATGAACAGAATGTTTGACAGACCCTTTAGTTTGCCTGCGAGGGATGATTGCATGGCGCGGAGGCTGATGGCGAAACCGCTCTCCAGATATTCCATGTGGTGCCAGTATCCCGCGGGCATGAAAAGTGTGTCGCCATGCCCGAGCACGACCTCGTAACCCTTTGCCTGTTTCACGGCGGGGTATTTGTCGAAGTCGATCCTGCTATCCTGCTGATCGTAGTGGGTGAAGTCCACCAGGCTCAATACTTCATAAGGCTTTCGGTAGAGTTTGTGTTGTTCCTCGTAGGGGAACAGCAGTACTTTTTTTCGACCAATGAACTGTGTGTGCATGATGTGGCTCAGGTCGATGTCGAAGTGCATATGGGTGATGCTTCCTTCACCGCCGGTGAACAACATCGGAAAGCGCTTCACGAATCCCGTCATCAGGTCTTCCGGCCAGGTGAAATCCGCTTTCAGCTGCGGGGCGTGTTCGAAGATGTTGAAGAGGAATATGCGCCATTCCGCGGGTCCTTTTTCGATCATGTCGATGTATTCGCCGAAGGTCTTGTAGTCGTCTGCAGCGTTGATCGCGGTATATGCATCGCTTTTGACGTTATTGTACAGCGCCACTTTGCAGTGCCCCACTTCTTTGCGCAACAAAGACCAGTTCCACTTAT
>JBIKIB010000201.1:0-6786 GCA_044361845.1 Chitinophagaceae bacterium
TTCGTGCCTGATGCGATACCCGACCGCATCCACACCGGCTCACCGTTGCCGCTGATCACCTGTATCGAATAGGGACCCGTCATACTCACGTTCACCGCTACCTGAAGATCGTTGCGCACCGGGTTGGGGTATAGTTTCAGACCCGCCGCATCGGCATCCGTATCCGGTATCACCACCACCGGTGCCGCCGCCCTGCTGAACACGACCATGAATCGGTCGCCTGTACTGGCACTGTCGGAGGTCACACTGAAATCGATGTCCGTCGTACCGTTCAGGGTAACAGGAATTTGTTTTTTAGTGTATGGATCGATCAGATACGCTTCCTTCACCCCGAGGTCCTTTGCCTCCAGTTGCAGGCGGTATGACTGCTGCTGCATATTGCTCATCCGAAGGAATACCGTGTCTGTTGTCTGTATCTCAGCACGGTGCTCGAACATCAGGCTCGTATTACTGCGCCGCATGAACAGGTTCTCTCCACTATTCATCAGTTTGGTGCCGTCCAGACGGTCGATCGCCGGATTGCCGTTCGCATAGAACAGGACAACGGCACCATCGGCATTATACCGCTTTCCGGTGCTTTCATATTGTAAGGTCATCCGGAGCATCCCGTACTGGGTCAGGATACTTTGCCCGAACATACCGTTACTGCTCGTCAGCGCCTTGTCGGCCTCTTCGAAAGTGATGGTGGTATTCACCAAGGGCTGGTCCGCCTTCACGAAGAAAGCCTGTCCGCTCTGCAGCCTTGTCGAGCTGTCCGGGAAACCAGTCGTAGGTGTCGAATAAAGTCCCGTAGTCCGCTCGTAGCCTACATATTTGCCGAGCTGATTGGTACCCGCCTCAGCCGCATCCCACATGTAGAAGGTACCGGTGAGATTGTTGCCACTGATGTCTTTTACATATACCGGAGCCGCATAAGGATTGCCGACCAGGAAAAACTGTCCCACGGTCGGTGAGGCCGACAGCGTCTTCGTATGCGTACCCGTGATCAGGTTGCCTGTTGCGGAGAGTGTGGTAGCCACCGCGGCAGTAGTGGTACTTACCACCACACTGCCGTTCTTGAAGGGGCCTGATACGAACACGGCATATGCATTGTTCGTATTGGCATCGAACAGGGCACTGTTCTTGGTGTCTGTCACATTCTGCCAGCCGGCACTGTAGCTGCGCATGGAAGGATTCGGTCCGGTCTGCAGACCGTTACCCGCTGCGGGATCCGCGGAACCGCCCGGTCCCCAGATATCCACCCCATTATTGCCGGTCGTTCCACCGTTATTCTGCCAGTTATAGAAGATGCTGTTGTTGGACGATCCCGTCACCGGTGCCGTGAGCATACGCCATTTTCGGCCGGCGGGGATATAGCGCTCCACCGTCACGTTGCCAGCAATGGATGCACCCGTGGCAGGCATCTGTGCTACGCGGGCCGTGCCGGATGCAGTACTTTTCAGTGTGAGGTTGCCATTGGTGGTCAGCGTGCCGAGTGTTGGAGTGAGGGTACCCGTCACCGATAGCATGTTACCGACACCTGAGGTGATGGTCACGCCTGCACTGTTGTTGACTTCCAGGCTTGCGATCGTGCCCGTGCCGCTGATGGTCTGGAGCGAGCTGCCTGCCAGCGAGAGTTTGCCACTCGTTGAAGTCACCGTGCCGTTATTGGTCAGGTTACCCGTCAACGTTAGGTTTCCACTGCCTAAAGCCAGTGTCTTGCCAGCTTCCAGTGACAAGTTAGCGAGCGAGACAGACGCCGGCGGAACAGGTGTGTTGCTACCCGATGCAAGAATGACCACCCCCACGCCACTGGTGGGCACATAGGCGGGTGTCCAGTTGGCAGCCGTGTTCCAATCGGCACTCACGCTTCCGTTCCAGGTAACGCTGCTGACAACCGTCACCTCCAGCACATTGCTCTCTGCAGCACCCGTCCAGTCTGATTTGCAAGTGACCCGGGCCAGTCGTTTGTACCATGTCGTCTGTGTCAAAGACCCTGCATCATAAGTGCCTGAATTACTCGACGCGATGTCGTTGAAGCCGTCACTGCTGCTCGTAGTGGAAAACTGCCATTTGTATTCGATCACGCCGGTTTCACCGCTGGCGGCAGTGGTGCTGGTAAATGCCGATGGGTCGAACGGAGTGGTGCCGCTTTGTGCTGTAGCTATCGTACCGCCCGAGGTGGGATTGATACATATTTGAAGCGCGCCCATGGTTACTGACGAACCACGGGCGTTGCCATCATAGTCCACTGTGATGCCCGTGCCGGCCACACCGGTACCGGTAACCGTTGGGGTGTATCCGCTGGCAGTGGTGCCCGTGCTAAAGAAGGCCGGATGGGTGGTGATGCTGTTGAGATCTTGGCTTGTTACGATCGGCAGGGAAGATCTGTCTGAACCATAATAGCCCAGCACCCCGCCGGTGCCACTCACATGATAATTGTTGTAATCACAGGTGAGGGTACCGCTGGTTGCAGAAAAGTACAAAGCATAATGTTTGCTCGAAGCTCCTGATGTGCTGCGGGCATTCACCAGCACATTGTTCCGAAAATCCCTTGTGTTCGCATTCGAATTGCTGTACAGTGCGTAAGAGTTATTGGTAGATCCGGAGGGTAGGCTGCCGGAGAGATACACGGTATTAAAGTACAAACTGTTGTTATTGGATGCTCCGGTTTCATAGATTCCATATACCTCCGTTTTCGTATCACCGCCCAGACTGATGATGTTGTTGCTGTATATGGTGGCACCGGCGTTGATCTTGATGCCATAGAGTTTGGCCGCGCTACTCGAAGCCCCTGTGACCGAGAGGCTGTGGATGAAATTGCGGCTCATTGAGCTCACGATATTGGGACCACCATAAAAGATGCCGACCACTGCACCTGCAAAGCTTGCATTGCTGTTGGACAGGTTGAACACGGTGTTGCCCATGACGGTTTGAGCAGAAGTTGGAAGATTGGACAACGAAATTCCGGTTACCGAAGCGCTAAAACTGACACTGGTATTGGCATTGGCAATGGATAAATCCCTAACGGTATTGTTTGAGATCGTATTGGTACCGCCTCTTGAATAGATCCCGCTGATTAATCCTGCAGACCCGCTATTGGTGGTAGCATTTACCAAATTGGCTATGGTATTGCCCGAAAAAGTAAGAGTACCCGAACCAAGGCTTTGTATGCCATACACCGACTGTATGCTAGCCGTAGACACCGAGCTGGCATTGATGCTGCTGGCCGTCGTGGTACTGCCGATGGTATTGTTGCGGATAGTCGTAGTACCCGTCGATGATGATTTATAGATGCCTGTAAAATCGGTATTGGACGTGGCGGTGGTGTTGGCTGCGGTGATCGCGCCGATGGTATTGTTTTGGCAATCCACCACATCAGTGCTCGAAATGTTTATGCCGATAAACCCTGCATTCGCACTATTTGAAGTATACGTGATGGATGCTGTTCCGGTCGCTCCACCGATCGTATTGCCTGTCACTGTGCCGATGTTGGCTACAGTTGCCCCCGAAAGGTAAATACCGGTAAAAGCTGAGGCACCAGCATTGGTCCAGTTGAAATTCTGAATGGTATTCCCCTGGATGCTGTTAGCCGTACCCGTTGCTGTGGTTACCGAAATGGCCGTAAAGGCGGTGTTCTGTGCTGTTTTGGTCCAGGCCGTGCCGCCGCATAATGCCGTACTGCCACCGATAAAATTCCCGGACACCGTGAAACCGTTGCCCAAACCAGTGGCGGCGCTGATAAGGATCACACTATAGTTCACCGCCGCAGAGGCAGTAAATGAGGCCGTTTCGTAAAAACTGTTGCCAGAAATGGTGTACCCGGAATTGTTTGAACTGATGTTGATCCCCTGGGAAGCGGTTGACTTGCTCAGGAAATTGTAGATGTTGTTATTGCTGATCGTATTGTTGTCATTGTTCTTGGCAGTTGTACCCGATGCATATACCACATTCAGCGGGCGACTGCCATCAGCCGCACTGGTGATGTCGTTGTTAGTGATCGTATTATTGTCGTTGCCCGTGGTGGTAGCGGTACTGAAAAAGATGATGCCCGCAGCGGCATCTGTGGAGGAACCCTTCAACGTACAATACTGAACCATATTGGAACTGGCATCCGCGATGAAACGGATGGTGGACGTACCTGCCGTGGCCACCGCACTGTTATTGCTAATGGTCAGACTTTTAGTGCTGCCCGTGGCGTTCACCCGGCCATCGATGGTCACATTATCTGCCCCATTGAGATCGATCAGCGGCGCTGCGAATGATCCAGAGATACTCAAGCCTGAAGTGGTAGGAAAAATACTGATGCTGGTGTAACTGCTGGATCCGCTGCCGCTGGCATTGAGCACGGCAGAAGATGTTTCGGTGGTACTGGCATCAATGCTGACGACGATCACTCCCTGGTGCGTACCCGAATTGATCGCATCAAAAGCCCCTTTAAGGGTGGTGAAAGACCCGGAGGCCGTCCCCGAACTGGCCGTGAGGGTCACCTGAGCATATCCCGACACAGCACAAGAAAGCAGAAGCAACAGGATCAGAGATCTACTGGAAAATGGATTGAGAGACATCATCTTTTCAGTTGATTTATGAACAATATTTGGATTTGTGGAGCCTGAAAGAGATTCACCCGGAGATATGGACCATCGGCTTGAGCGTCAATAGGTCACATGGAAAATGCGGTGAGCATGGGAGGAAAAGTAGAATTGTTCCCTTGATTAAAGCGGACTTCGGCGGTCCTTCAGGCTTTTTCAAAACAACTTCAGGCTTTTTCGAAACAACTTGGAGATCCTTTCAGTCGATTTCGAAACCCTTTCAGCCATTTTGGAAACTCAGGATAATCGTTTGTCCCTTTTAAAAAAGAATATGGGTCCTATCCTCCAAAAGAGAAGTTGACGTAGCGTTCATATAGCTTAAAATGAAAGATAAAATGCCCTTTCTGAATGATTTTATCCCTTTTAGAAACAACCGGGATTGTAAAAGTGGCAATTTTCGTTATTTGCAGCATGGTTTATGTACTGTATCTGACAACATCGATAACAGGGTTTATTTGTCTCATAAACATTTTTGCCAATGCGAACCTGAAGCACTCGAAGGCCATCAATAAATTCCTGATCATCATCTTTACTTTCGAGTCCTTTCGTTTTCTGGCCTATGGTGTGACTCCATTCATAGAGAATTACAGCCAGTATAAGATCAAGGTCTCTCTTGACTTCCTAAACGCTTTCATCATACCCTGCTTTTATCTGTATTTTGAGGATCTGATCGATGCAAAAAAATTCAAGGTCAACAGACTCTTCCATCTGTTATGGGTTCCCCTGAGTCTGATCCTGATCTTCGTTGGACTGAAATTCACGAACATTTTAAAAAATCCGGCTGACCTGCCCAAAGTGTTATTTTCGGCCGCACTGATTTTTTACAGTGTGTATGCCCTGCTGGGGTATAGGCTGCTGAACAACCACGTTTGGAAAAGAAACAGTGATTTAAAAACGGTTGACCGCCAAAACAAGATCATCAGAAACTGGACGATTTTCATTTACTCCAGTTTTATTGCATTGCTGCTGAAGGGACTCCTTGCTTTCAGCATGAATCATTTTGCCTACAACGGCGAATCGGAATCAATGTTACTATGGCTGGGGGCCCTTATCTGGATGTCTTTGTTCGTCAAGCTTATGATCACCCCGGAGATCTTATACGGTTTCAATATTTTCGATAAGATCATTGAAAAGTCGGATATCCAAAACCTGTCATTGTCCGAGATCTGGTCGGCAGATAAACCCATCACCCCTATTGAAAACGAAAGGGATAAAAAGCTACAGGAAAAAATTGCGCCTCAGTTGAATAATTATCTGCACCGGATAGAAAACAAGCTGCTGTTCAGCGATGCGTTGAATAATCCTGATTTTGGATACGAGGAACTGTCGGCGGAAACAGGCATCCCCTCGAGCCATTTGAATTTTATCTTTCGGTTCCACTCCCGCGAAAGCTTCAATGATTGTAAGAAACTCCTGCGCATCAGGGAAGCCGTCAGAATGCTGGAAGACGAAAACCTGCAATACCTCACTTTTGAAGCCATTGCCCAGAAAGTTGGATTCACCTCGTACACCACATTTTTCACCAGCTTCAAAACGATCATGGGCATTACGCCAGTGGAGGTGAAGAGCAAAAGGCTCGTGAAAAATGAACAATAAAAAGTAAAAAAGTCCTGCACCATCTGCAGGACTTTTGGGTTAGTGCCCTTTGACAAACTGATCCCAAACGAATCAAAGGATCGACCTTTCACTATTAGAAACCAAGGGACAACTCGGATTGTGCAATACCCCCATTACCCCGATCACTTTCTTACACACCCCCATTCCGACCAGGTTCACTTCTCTTCTTTTCCCGCTACCCGCTTCAACCGCCGCACCCCATACACCGCTCCCGCCGCCAGCAGCAGTGATATCCCGCCATCGACGGGAATATCCGCCGGGTCGTTGAGGGAAGGATCATCAGGATCAGTTGACGCCAGGACATTGCTAAGGTCCATCGTCATCACCATCAATAGGATGAACAGCACACGGATGATCTTATGGTTATGCAGCATGAGTTTATTTTTTTGAATGATGCCCCGAAACAGGTATGCAGGTGATACCTGCCCGGGGCATATGGGTTGTTATTTTCTGTACTTTAGATGATGTCACTCCTTCACGAACTTCTTCACCGTCCTTACACCCTGACCATCCGTCAGCACCAGGTGGTACACACCCGACACCATGCCGGAGGTGTTGATCGCCACACGCTTCGTGCCTGATGCGATACCCGACCGCA
>JBIKIB010000202.1:0-6776 GCA_044361845.1 Chitinophagaceae bacterium
TTGGTTGTCGCTGTCTGAGCGTGCCCTTACCGACCGGGTGATGGCATACATATCACCATGCGTGAACCTGCGGCGGCTTGACCTCAGGAAGACGGCAGTGACCGATGCGGCCGTGAAGGAGATGGTCAAACTCGGAGCATTGGAGTATCTGAACCTCGTTGGGACTGGATTGACCGATGCCGGCCTGCTCATGGCGGGAGAGATCCCTTTGCTCGAACGCATCTATTGCTGGGACACCAAGGTCACCCAGGCGGGTGCGGATAAATTTTCAACAATCCATCCGGATGTCAGCATAGACTTCGGAGTAAAATAACTGAAATATCGCCATGTCACGGATCGAAATGGAAAGGATTGTACTGGGGACGGCCGGATTGGCGGGGCTTTGGGGCAGGGTGGATCCGGATGAATCCGTGCGGACCATGCTGGAGGCATTGGAGATGGGTATTGTTCATTTCGACACGGCACCGGCCTACGCCGATGGGGAGATCCTGCTGGCAAAAGCCCTTCGTCTGTGGAAAGGTAAGAAGCCATTTGTAAGCACAAAGGCCGGTAAGTTGCAGACCGATAGTCCGGATATCGTGGTTTCCGATTACTCGGCACAGGGTTTACGGAAATCTGTCGAGGACAGCTTGCGGAAATTCGGTGTTGATGCGCTTGACCTTGTATTCCTGCATGATCCGACAGGGATGCAGCCGGAAGAAATACCCGTCGCGATCGAGGCATTGGCGGGTTTTAAAAAAGCCGGATACATCTTGAATATGGGCATCGGCGGAAACTACGGTCCGGAATGTGCTGACGTTCTTATTTCAGGAGGATTCAGTCATTTCATGGGGTACAATCGGTACAACATCATCCGGCAGACGGCAGTACAGGAAGAATTCCCGGGGTTGAAAAAAGCAGGTCTTGAGATCTGGCAGGCGAGTCCGCTCTACATGGGTTTGCTTGGCCGGAAATTCGGGGAATATATTTCCGGAATGCCCGAATGGCTTCCGGCAGCATACATCAACAAGGCCATTGTGTTGAAGGACGCATGTGACCGGAGCGGACATGACCTCACTGGCCTTGCCTTGAATTATGTGTACAACAGTCCGCATGTCGATAAGATCGTGATCGGGTCATCCACACTGGCAGAACTCCGCAGCACCATGGCGCAACTGGGGGATCCATCACTGAGGGACGCGGCACTGGAGATGCTCGACCTGCATCGCGATCAGTGACCCATGCATTTCTGATGCATTGGGTAAATGACAAAAAAATACAATCAATTGCCATTTACGGCCTACCTGTTCTCATGATTTAATATTTACTTGCGATACGCATATGCACAACCGAAAAACAGTGATCAATATGTTTCCTGAAATGAAGCCGGCCCGCATGTTCCGCATCCTCATCATGATGATGCTGGTGGTGTCATCCTGCAATCTCCGGGATGCCGGAAAAACCGAAAGGATGACCCTGGTGATGACCACTGACCTGGTGAACGATCCCGAACTCATCAAGCTCTATGAGCACCTCCATTCGAAAGACGGCGTATGGCCGGAGATAAAAAAAGCGAACGTCGCCAGCGGCATTGAGGAGATAAGGATCTACCGCTACGGCAACAGGCTGGTGATGATGGTCGATATCCCTGCCGATACCGACCTCGCAAAGATGGATTCACTCTACTTGTCCGCCGATGCGCGGATCCCGGAATGGGGACGCTTCATGTCGGGCTTTCAAAGGTCCCTTCCCGGCGTGGACACGACAAGGAAATGGGTCGACATGACATTGATACACCACTATCGGGATGGGGAATACCTCAAATGATTTAATCTTTTTAAACCTTTTTGATGTTTTTTATCGAAGGATTCGAGTTGCATAAATTGACTTTACCCCTTGGTCGCACCGTAGGCGACAACAATTGCAGTTATGATGTGATCAATGTCGTTGCCTTGGTCTTACGGTCAAACCACGGACACATGGGCTGGGGATATTCTGAGTCGGCATGGCAAGGCAAGTTCAAGAACGATGCATGGTACATTCGGGACATACCCTCCGTGTCGGAGATGGAGGCTGAATTCGTCGCGTCATGGTGGCCGAGGCTTGCGCATAAAAGCCCGTTCGATGTGCAGGATGAGAGGATCACCTTCTCCTCCGGTTTTCCATATCTCGACGCTGCAGTCCGTCTTGCATTGTGGGACCTCATGGCGCAGGAAAAGAACCTACCACTTTACTCCCTGTTGAACCCTGATACGAAGAAGACCGAGGCATTGTCTTATGGCAGTGTGCTGGATTTCCCATTGTCGGATGATGAGGTCCTGGACATCACGGGAAAGTTCATGGCGGACGGCTTCAGCATCGTGAAAGTCAAGATCGGTGCGGATGATGTGCAACGAGATATCAGCAGGCTGCAGCTGATCCAGTCATTTGCAGGAAAAGGGGTGAAGCTGACGGCGGATGCCAATGAGGCATGGGACGTCCGGACTGCGCTTGACAACATCGAAGCGTATATCAAGCACGGCATCGCCCTGGAATACATCGAAGATCCCCTGCGGAGGGATGACATCACCGGCTTCGCCGAACTCACGAAAAGAAGTCCGATCCCCATCATTGGGCACGACTACGTGAACAACTTCGAAGATATCAAACGGCTTGTCGAATACGGCGGACTCAGTGGCATCCGTACAGGCAAGGATATCGATTACGCATTGCAGTGCATCGCCCTTGCGGAAACTGCGGGCATCCCTGTCTACCTTGGGAATTCCATGTTCGAGATCAATGCTCATCTCGCACTGGCATTCAGCCAGGTCGATCGGACTGAATTTTCCTACCTTGCGACCAATGACATCATCACTTCCCCGATCACATTCAAGGGAGGATACTTACAGGCGCCGCAACTGAAGGGACATGGCTTGTTTCCATTGCCGGAAATGTTGCACAAGTACTCCGGCGACCACAAGTCCATAAACCCAGTCAAATGAAAGGCATAGACATTGCGTTAGCCGACGGCCTCGTGATGTTCGCATACCTTACGATACTCATCTATGCAGGTGTCCACATCAGCAAAAAGAATTCGTTGGGCAAGACGAGTTCTTCCGAGGATCTTTTCCTTTCCGGCAGGTCGCTTCCCTGGTATAAGGTCGGGCTTAGCATCTTCAGCACCAATGTGAGCCCGTCGATGCTGGTGGCATATTTCGGTGCTGCATATACAGGAGGGAAGGTGCTTGCCAATGTTGAATGGATGGCCATTGTGCATACGGGAATGATACAGTCATTCGTGCTGCTGGGCATATCTGCCATTTTCTTCATTGGCCTTGGCCGTATCGGCGGAGTGGAGAAGCTCTTAGAAAGCGTGCCTGCCGAATACTGGTCCATTTTCAGGCCTGCATCATGATAGCACTTTATATCATATTCCGATAAATCAACGAAAATGAATACAATCCCTCAAGTCATCCTTGATGCGCTGCACGAACCTTATGCCGTCTCTCCCGAACAAGTGGATTTCTTCCGGCAGAACGGGTTCGTGAAATTGCGCGGTGTGCTTTCAAAAGAAGTACTGGAGCAAATGGACCGCACGATCTCCGAAGAGGTTGACAGGCTGAACACACAGCAAAAAGACCTCTCAGAACGGGACACTTACGGAAAGGCGTTCCTTCAGATCATGAATATCTGGCGTAATGCCGAAGCTGTCAGGCAGATCGTTTTCAGCAAGCGCCTGGCCGGGATCGCGGCTGATCTGCTGGAACTTTCAGGTGTCAGACTTTACCACGACCAGGCATTGTACAAGGAGCCCGGGGGAGGACACACACCCTGGCATGCCGATCAGTATTACTGGCCATTGTCAAGCGGAAAGACCGTTACCGCCTGGATCCCCTTGCAGGAAACCCCGTTGGAAATGGGTCCGCTTGAATTCAGCGCGGGCAGTGCCAGCCTGACTGAAGGACGAGATAAGGAGATCAGTGATGAAAGCCAGGAAGTGTTGCAGGAGCTGCTTAGAAAATCAGGATTTCCACATGTGGTCGAGCCCTTTGAACTCGGGGAAGTAAGCTTCCACACGGGATGGACCTATCACAGGGCCGGACCGAATGTGACCGGGGATATGCGCAAGGTGATGACGATGATCTACATGGACAAGGACATGAAGCTCGTGGCACCCGTCAATCCACACCAGCAGGCAGACTGGGATGCATGGTGTGCCGGGGCTGTCATCGGTGAAACGATCGATACACCCACCAATCCGGTCATCTATCAGCGCTGAGTGATTCCTTGTTGAGGGCTTGGTATTCCGCAGGGGTCTTGCCAGTGAGTTGTTTGAAATAACGGAAGAAATTCGCATAGTTCACGAATCCGCATTCGTTGATGATCTGAGAGATGCTCAGCCTGGATTCTGAGAGCAGTTTGCAGGCATGTTTTATCCGGATCTCGTGAAGAAAATCCGTGTACGTCTTGCCCGTCTTGATCCTGAAGTAGCGGCAGAAGGAATGTTCACTGAGATGTGCCACTGCGGCGATCTCCTTGGTATAGATCTTCTTGTGGAAATGTTGCAGCGTGTATGAGTATATCTCATTGATCCTGTCTTCATTCTCGTCGTCGATCATCGGTCGGAAACCGATCGGAAGGATGAATCGCTGGCCCTTGGATGCCGCGATGAGCGCAAGTGTCTGCAGCAGCAGTATGATCCTGCCCGGACCTTTTTCGACAAGCATCTGCTTCATGAGCCTTGCCACTTCCGTTTTCGTTTGTCCGAGTAAGAGGATACCGCGTTCGGCTTTTTTAAGCAGCAGTTTGATGTTCCTCAGGTCAGGTAGTTCCAGGAATTCCTTGCCCCAGAATTCAGGGAGGAAATGCAGCACGATGACCCTGACCTTGAGTTTTTTGTTCAGGTATTTCTCGTCGTTCTTGAAGAGATGCGGAATGTTCTGCCCCAGCAGGAAGATGTCGCCTTCCTTGATCATGTGTACCTTGTCGCCAATGATGCACATCCCGTCGCTCTTTTCGAAATATACGAGTTCCACCTGTGGGTGATAGTAGTATTTGGCGTAAACGTACGACTCGACCTGTTCCCTGACAGTATATGAGTTTGATGATTCGATCTTGAGGAATATCGGCTTCATGGTGGTGTGAATTATACAGTTGTAAATTATATACTTTTTTACCAAAAAAACGAAACCATAAATGTGAATGTTAATAAGCCAAAAAAGTATAATTATTCGCTATTCTTTGAATTCATCTTCTTTGTTATTCGTAGTTAATTTGACAAGGGATGCGTATTGATTTTTTTGAACGAAAATTCCCAAAACCAAAACCAGTTAATATGTCCACATTTAAAACACGATTGAAAGGGGAGCATGTCTTTCTCAGAAGAAAGACACTCACCCTGCTTGCCTTTGTCTTTTTCATGCACCTCGCCATGGGTATCTCCGCACAGGTCAAAACAGTCAAGGGAATCGTCCGTGATGCAGCAGGAGCTGTGCTGCCCGGAGTGACTGTTTCCGTCAACGGTACCAAGACCGCTACAGCAACCGATGAAGGCGGCAGATTTTCCATCCAGGCCGCGGAGAATGCATCACTGGTGTTTTCTTCCACCAATTTTGAAACGCTTGTCGTATCCGTAAAAGGAAAGACCGTACTCGACATCTCCATGGCCCAGGAATCCGGCAGCCTCAACGAGGTGGTGGTGATAGGTTACGGTACACAGCGTAAAAAGGACCTTACAGGGGCTGTGCGTAAGATCAACCTTGAAGGCACTCCGCTCTCCACCATGACGAATATCAGCCCGCTGCAATCCATCCAGGGAACGCCGGGTGTGAACATCGGACCTGTCGGCACTGCCGGTGGTGCGCCTTCGGTGCTCGTGCGCGGTCAAAGATCCCTCGCGGCATCGAATTCCCCACTCATCGTATTGGATGGTGTCATTTTCGGTGGTAGCCTCAATGAGATCAACACCCAGGACATCGCATCCTTCGACATCCTCATGGATGCCAGTGCTGCAGCCATCTACGGGTCAAGGGCCGCCAACGGTGTGATCATGATCACCACCAAAACCGGCAAGAGCGGCAAGCCGATGATCTCTGTCAATAACAACTACGGATTCCAAAGCTGGACGACAAGGCCTGACATGCGCAAAGGCGAAGACTTCCTCAAATGGAGAACGGACAACAGAAGGCTTGCCGGCCAGGCAGACCTTTCTTTAGAGAAGGTCCTCGATACAAAGGAAGTGGTCGCATATAAGGCTGGACAAGAGATAGATTGGCTGAAGGAAATCACGCAGGTTGCACCGCTCAACGACCTCAATGTCAGTGTATCGGGTAAGAGTGACAAGGTCAACTACTATGCTTCCGTGGGTTACCTCAACCAAAAGGGTGTGCTGGACAATGACAATTTCAAAAAATACACCGTGACAGCCAAGGTGGATGCAAAAATCACCAGTTGGCTGGATTACGGCATGAGCTTCTTCTATTCCGCAAGGGATTACTCCGGTACGCCTCCCGATATGGGACAGGCCACCATCGGTACGCCGTATTCCTACAAATGGTTGGATGAGTCAAAGGGTATCCTTGACCGTTATCCCACACCTGCGAACCTCGTAAATCCGTATTGGGGAAATGCAGGAGCTCCAGGTCTGTACGACGATAACCTCGAGAAATACAACAGCAATAGGATCATCGGTTACCTGAGTGCGGACATCCCTTCTGTAAAGGGACTTAACTATCGCATCAACGTGAACCAGTACAAGTCAGATTTTGTGAGCGGAAGCTTCCGGCATGAAAATTTCTTCGTCAATCCTGACAATCCGG
>JBIKIB010000018.1:0-21555 GCA_044361845.1 Chitinophagaceae bacterium
CTGTTATCAGCACGATCCCGTTGAGTACTGCGACGCCGAAGAGTGCGATAAAGCCGACCCCGGCGGAAATGCTGAAGGGCATATCCCGCATCCACAGGGAGAGGATGCCTCCGATCGCAGATAGCGGGATGGCGGAAAATATCAAAAGGCCGTATTTGACGGAACCGAATGCAAAATACAACATCACGAAGATGAGCAGCAATGCAAGGGGCACCGCGATCAGGAGACGCTGTCTGGCTTCCACCAGATTTTCGAACTGTCCGCCGTATTTTATGTAGTAGCCTGCCGGGAGGTGCATTTTCGTGGCCACTTTCGACTGAAGTTCCTGGACAACGCTCTGAACATCCCTTCCGCGGGTATTGAAAGCGACGATGATCCTTCTCTTTGCATCTTCCCGCTGGATCTGATTGGGGCCTTCCTCGATCTTCACATCAGCTAACTGATATAGAGGGATCTGTGTACCCGCTGGTGTTGGGATGAGGAGTTGCTGTACGTTTGAGATATCCTTTCGGGATGGTTCATTCAGACGAACGACCAGGTCGAATCTTCTTTCATTCTCATAGATCCTGCCGGCGACATCGCCTGCAAAGGCGGCCCTTACGATGCGGTTGACATCGTTTATAGAAAGTCCATAGAGTGACATCTGATCCCTTTTATAGCGTATGACGATCTGCGGGAGGCCTGTTACAGCTTCCAGGTATATGTCCTTCGCGCCATCGATGCCGCTTACAAGTGAGGAGAGGATGGCGGCCTGAGCGGCGAGCGTATCAAGGTCTTCTCCGAATATTTTGCAGACGACATCCTGACGGGCACCGGCGATGAGTTCATTGAACCGCATCTGGACGGGATATTGAAAGCCTGCGGTGATGCCCGGGACTTCTTTAAGGGCCTGGCTCATGAGGTTGGCGAGTTCGTCGTAAGAATCCGCAGATGTCCAGCTCTTTTTATCCTTCAGGCTGACGATGATGTCTGTCATTTCCATGGGCATGGGATCCGTGGGTATTTCACTTGCGCCGATGCGGGTCACTACTTTTTCCACTTCCGGGAAACGCCTTAGTACGGCTGCTGCCTGTCCGGATACCCTGATGGTTTCCGTGAGTGAGCTTCCCATGAGGATGCGTGCATCGATGGCGAAGTCACCTTCTTCCAGTTCCGGGATGAATTCACCACCCAGACGGCTTGCCACGGCAAGAGAGAGGAGGAAGAACAGTATGGCGCCTGCAACCACGGTGCGGGGAAATTCCAGCACCCTGGAGAGTACGCCGTGGTACCATTTCCTGACTGCCGTCATGATCCTGTCAGCAAAATTATCCGTGTGGCTGACTTTTTTCGACATCACGAGGGCGGTCATCATCGGTACATAGGTCAATGAGAGGATGAAAGCGCCTATGAGTGCAAAAGCCACCGTCTGCGCCATGGGGCGGAACATCTTTCCTTCAATGCCCACCAGGCTGAGGATCGGCAGATAGACAATAAGGATGATGATCTGTCCGAACACGGCGGCATTCATCATTCGACTGGCGGATTGTTCCACCGCATCATCCATCTGCGACTGCCGGAGTTTTATTTCGCCGTGGTGATGTTTTGAGTGATAGAGTCGAAGCATCACTGCTTCGACGATGATCACGGCACCATCGACGATGAGTCCGAAGTCGAGTGCCCCGAGGCTCATGAGGTTACCCGACACGCCCAAGGCATTCATCATCCCGATGGCGAAGAGCATGGAAAGGGGTATCACAGATGCCACGATGAGGCCTGCACGGAGGTTTCCCAGGAAGAATACCAGGACAAAAATGACGATCAGCGCTCCCTCCATGAGGTTTGTTTTCACGGTACCGATGGCCCGGTTTACCATTTTTGTGCGGTCAAGGAAAGATTCTACAATGATGCCTTCGGGGAGGGTTTTACGGATCTGTTCCATCCGTTCTTTTATTCGTCCGATCACCATGGAAGCGTTCTCACCTTTGAGCATGAGTACCACAGCTCCTGACACTTCCCCTTTATCTTCAAAGGTCATGGCACCGTATCTGACGGCATGGCCTATGCGCACATCCGCAACGTCCCGTATGAGCACGGGCATGCCTCCTTTAGTTGTTTTCACCGGGATTTTCCTGATCTCATCGAGGTTTTCGGCCATGCCTTCTGACCTGATGAATAAGAGGGTCGGTCCCTTCTCGATATAAGCACCACCGGAGTTCTGGTTATTTTTTTCCAGTGCATCAAACACATCCTGGATGCTGAGACCCATGCTTTTAAGCCGGTCGGGGCGGATGGCCACTTCGTATTGTTTCAGCATTCCGCCGAAGCTGCTCACATCCGCCACCCCTTTGGTGCCGAGGAGCTGCCGCCGGATGATCCAGTCCTGTATGGTCCGTAGGTCTTCCAATGAATACTTGTCTTCAAAACCCTTATCGGGGCGGACAACATACTGGTAGATCTCACCCAATCCGGTCGTTACAGGTGCCAGTTCCGGCACTCCGGCATCCTTTGGGATCTCGTCTTTTACCCTTACGAGTTTTTCACTGACTTGTTGCCGGGCCCAGTAGATATCGGTATCATCACCAAAAACGATGGTGACAACAGAGAGGCCGAAGCGGGAAATGGAACGGATCTCGGAAATGCCCGGAATGCTGGAAGAAGCCTGTTCAATGGGGAAGGTGATAAGGCGTTCCACTTCCGGTGAGGCCAGTGTTGGGGACACGGTGATCACCTGGACCTGATTGCTGGTGATATCCGGCAGTGCATCGATCGGAAGCTGGCGCAGTTCGATGACGCCCCAGATGATCCAGCCAATTGTCAGCAGACCGACGATCAACTTATTGCGAACGGAAAAACGAATGATTGAATTGAGCATAGGTATGTCAATGAGAGGTCATGGCATGACAGATGAGTGTAAGAAAAACAACATAGGGTGAAGCCGACATCGGGAATGAACCCATTCAGGCCAGTCTTCTTCTGCAGCATTTGTAATGCAGATGCATCAGGCCATGGATCTGGGAGGTTGGAAAATATCGATAAGGGTGCTTTGTGGAGCGATATCGTGCTGAAGGGAGTGGTAGGATGACAAAATGACGGCAATGGGTTCGGGTAGAGCGATCGATTCTGACCGGATGCAACCGATGATGCTCACGAAACTTGTGCCAAGGTGAAGGGGAAGATGCTGATGTTTTGCCGGGTCGGAGGCTTCGTGAGATGGATCGAAATAATGCAAACGAATAAAATCCATGAGTGTCATTCCCTGATTCGTAAGGGTGTGCATGCTGTAATGGTCAGCCAGGTTTGCCAACTTGACAACCTCTCCGAGGGCTTGTCCGGAAGACATGATCTGTAATGACAATATGAAAGCGATCCAGCGCATGTTTTGTAAAAGTAAGGGTTTTTCCGGGATCCCTGTTCTGCCGGTCGGTTGATATGTCAAAGGGAGATCACCCAACCGGCGTGAGGATTCCAGGCATCCTCATCCGTTGATATGATAAGTATGGCATATACCTTTCTTCTGTTTATTTTCAGATCAATCCTTTACGCGACTGAATTTCAATGCTTTCAGCATCCAGTTGGGCAATGGCCGTGTGTTATCCCTTCTTGTGAGGTCCAGGTACCATCCGAGTTTTTTCAGTATGGGGATCCTTTTGGTCTCGACAAATTCGATGAGTGCGCCATCGGGGTCTTCGATATAGCTAAAATGGCCGGCGGCCTCGCCCATATCGAAGGTGGCACCGCTATCGACCGTGAATGGGTATCCTTTTTCTGCGCAGCGTTCCTTCATGGCCGGCTGGTTGGTGATATCGAAGCAAATATGAATGAACCCACAATCGCCCCAGAAGCGGTCATAATACACTTTATGGGGGTCCCTGTCGAGGACCATAACGAGCTCGACCATGGAGCTACCGAGGAATCGGGAGAAGGCACCGATCCTGGGTTTTGAGTGTTTGAGCAGGATCCGGCGGAACCGGAGTGTACCTCCATCAAGATGGTTGAAGTCGTCGAAATGTCCGGTCTCGTCGTAAATGGCCGTATCATATCCGAGAATATCCCGGTAAAAAGCGAGGGATTTCTCCATATCGCTGACGCCGATGATGCATCCTGCCACACCACCTGTCGGGGTCAATCCATTACCGAACCATGCATCGCTGCCCACGACCTGAAAGATATTATTCCAGGGATCCTTGAGATAGAATGTTTGGTTTCCGGCGGGATCTTTGACGATACCGGAAAGCAGGTTCACTCTTTTCTCCTTCATGAAATCATAAGATTTTGAGACGTCGACCGCTTTGATCCTTGCAGCGTATATGCCAAGGTCACCCAGCTTAAGGTCGAAGGGGCATCCTTCCGGTTTCCGGCTGGTGAACTGCCAGATCTCGAATCCCCCGCCGCCTCTGATATTCAGTGCAAGGATCGCATGTCGGCTATGTGTTTTACCACCGGTGTACCGCTTCATATGGTCGGCTTCCGCGGCCTCTTCGAAGATGGGGATATCCATGCCGAAATGTTCCCTGTACCACTTGAAGGCATCGAACACATTCTCTACACCGATGCCTATCTGTTGGATACCGGCTATGTTGGGATGGTTTGTCATGTTACGTTGGTTGTGGGATTGGGGATTTGACAGGATGGGTAAGGCTTTTTATTCAGGTTTTTGCTTCCGGATGATGCGGGAAAACAAGCGGGGAAAGAATCTTTTGATCCAAACGGCCTTCATCTCGCTGCCACCTATGAACACTTCTTCTTCATCCCTGAAGATCCCTTTGAGTATGCGTGCCGCACAGACTGCTGCGGGGATGCCATCCGCCTGTCCTTCATCCATGACGTTGTGCGCCTTACCTTCGGATGTGAGGGCATTGACGGATATGTTGGTTCGGACCTTTCCAGGGCAGACGAGCATGACTTTCACGTCATCCTTATAGACTTCCATGCGGAGTGATTCGAAGAATCCGTGCAATGCGTGTTTGGATGCGGAATATGCGGAGCGGAGGTAGAATCCGAATTTACCGGAGATGCTGCTGATGACGATGATCCGTCCAGACTTACGGTCAAGCATATGCGGAAGTACCGCTTTTGTGAGTGCTACGGTCCCGAAAAAATTCACTTCCATGATCCTCCGGTCGACATCCAGCGGGGTATCGTGGGCATATGACCGCTGGCTGACACCGGCATTGTTCACGAGGATATCGATGCGACCGAATTTTCGGATGACCGTATCCGTTACCTTCAGGCTTGCGTTGGTGTCGGACATATCGAAGGGCAGCACCATAACTGTATCGTCCTGCACCGGCATGAGGGAGGATGCCACACGGTCCAGTTGATCGGATCTTCGGGACGAGAGCACCAGGGAAGCGCCTTCAGCCCGGCATGCATGTGCCAATGCTTCACCTATCCCGGATGATGCACCGGTGATCCATACGACCTTGCCATCTAATCTGCCCATAGGTTCAAAAATAAAGAATAAAACCGACGCGTTGTTGCACCGGGATCATCCCTTTGCTTCGTTTGCTTTTTTCCTGACCTTGCGGTAGATGATGAGCAGCAGGACAGCGATGGCGGCCGCCTGGACCAGGATGATGATTTTCAACCGTCGTCTTTCAGCATTGGAACCTTCGGAAGGCTTACCCTTAGGACCGGCACGGTTCCTCAGTTCGTAGACTGGCATATCGATCTGCCGTCCTATCAGTTTCCCATTGCGGGAGGTCACCACCTTGAGCATGACCGCTTCTTTGGGGATGGAGAGGGAGGATGTGTACAGCGGATAAAATTCATCCGGATGAGAGTTATCAAAGCTGTAATGGATCGATAATCCCTGAGCCTCGGTGGATAGGTCTATGAGGATGCTGTCGTGATTATCCAGACTGACTTTGAATATTGGGTCGAAGATGCTTTTTGCATATTTGACGCCGCGGATGTCCATCCGTTCGAAATGACGCTCTGTACGTAGCAGGAAATCTCCCCAGTCTTTTTGATCCGCCGGGGTCCACATGGCCTCAGCGAGGGCCATTCCCCTTGGCCAGAGCATATATTGCATGTGCCGGGTGTTGTAGATCTGTTCTGTCCAAAGGTTACCCTGGGCGCCTTTGATGAGGGATGGGTCGATCCCTGTCGGTTGAGGATTGAAAGCATAGGCCGTCTTTAGGGTCAGGGTTTCATAGACGAAAGGTTCGACGATCCTGTCGCCCTGCATGAGATCCAGATAGGTGTGGCTTTTCGGAGTCATCACCACGGGATGCCCAAGCTTAGCGGCTTGGATGCCACCGGTAGTATCCCGCCAGCTCATCACCATGGCATTTTTCGGTATGCCTCCCTCGACGATCTCATCCCAACCCACCATCCGCTTCCCTTTTGCAGTGATGATCTTTGACACCCGATTGGTGAAATAACCCTGCACGTCATCCATGTCCTTCAGACCTTCTTTTTCCATGAGGTCTTTCACCGCATTGCTCTTCTCCCAGAAATTCTTCGCACATTCGTCGCCACCCATGTGTACATATCCGAATGGGAAAAGTGAAGCGAGCTCCCCGAAGACTTTGTCAAGGAAAACATAGACCTGTTCATTGGCCGGGCAGAGCGTGTTGTCGATCCAGGCGACGGGATGCCCACCCTCCCAGTGCCTGATCATTTCGCCGGACCTGACGGAGTAGGTATCCGCTTCGGGTGTGCATGAGAGTTGTGGATAGGAAACTACGGCCGCGAGGCTATGGCCCGGCACATCGATCTCCGGAAGGATGTCGACGAACCTCGCCTTGGCATACGCCACGATTTCCCGGATATCATCCTGGGTGTAGAAACCACCCTGGTCGCGTTTTTCATCGGGCATGGGCGGCTTGAAGTTTCCGTAGTAGCCGACCCGTTTCACATTCCATGCTCCTTTTTTCGTGAGTTCGGGGTAGCTTTTGATCTCGATGCGCCAACCCTCATCGTCTGTGAGGTGCAGATGAAGCACATTGAATTTATAACGCACCATCTCATCGATGAAATCCTTCACCTGCTGCTTGTTGAAGAAGTGCCTGGCAACATCCAGCATCAGTCCACGCCATCCATATCTCGGCCTGTCGATGATGTCCACTGCCGGAATGAACCAATCGACACCGGGGGATATCGTGTCAGATTCTATTTGCTTAGGAAGCAGCTGTATGAGGGTCTGCATGCCATAAAAGATGCCAGCGGGGTGATTGGCAGTAAGGATCACCGAACCGGATCTGACCTGGAGGCGGTAGCCTTCATCACCGATGGCAGCATCCGGGATCGCGTTTAGTACAAGATCGATACCGCCCTTTCCGGCGGGTCTGCCGGTTGACTGCCTGATCGGAAAGGAACGACCTGTGGCAGCCGACAGTCTTTGGGCGTATTGCCGGGCGAGGCGGGATAATTCAGGGTCAGCGCTGCAAACCGTGATCGAAGAGCCGTTTCCGATGCGGAATCCTCCCGTACCTGACTGCATGTGCATGGGTTTGGGGATGACCGCGATCGCCGGTGACTGGCAGAATAAATCAACGGAAAAGAGCAGGATGACCAGGGTATTCAAGAACCTACGCATAATTGAACAGTGTGCGCTCAAAATACGCTGATTTAGACGAAAGTCAAACAGGCAGGGGATAACCACATCCCCTACATGCCCACATTCAAAGGCACCCGCAGCGAACTGAGCCTGTAAAAAGGGGATAGTTGTGCGCTCAGCAGAAAAACATTGATTTCATATGGTGGTCAAAGACGTGACTGGAAAAATCAGGATGTTCAATACCGGGTAAAAGCCCATGGCAGCCATCACACTGCGTGATGGGGTAAGGCGTGGTCATAAAATGATCAATTTAACAGGGTATTTGAACATCTGTACCCTTTGATGCGTTAATGAGATTTATGTCTCTTGTATCTTTACCGCAAGAATCAGGAGTCTTTCAGCATCCAATAAAAAAAATCAGCATGAAGTACATATCCTTAGCAATTCTGTTGTTGGCATCCATCACAGGTATTTCGCAGCCCAAGATCGTGGATAAGGCTGTGATCAAGATGCAGACGGAAATCACATTCCCCGAGAACATGAATCGTGGCGGTGGCGGTGAAGGCGGAGAGCGAGGCGGCATGATGGGTGGAATGACCGGCATGGAAGCCAGTTCCACGATCTACTACAAGGGGGATATGACCAAGGTCGAAAGCACGACGGATTTTGGTAATAATGTGGTCATTACCGACCGAAAGAACAAAAAAACCACCACGCTGATAGAAGCGATGGGCAGGAAGACCGGTTTTTACGCAACGGATGCCGATGACGAGGCGATGCGTGCCCGTATGGATTCCATGCGTGCACTGAGGAGGGATTCCCTGCAACGCCTTGGAATTCCTGTCGGAGCACCTCCAAAGGCGGAGATCATTTATACGGAGGAGACCCGCAAGATCGCAGGTTATATGTGTAAGAAGGCCATCATCAAAAATCCCGGACAACGGAATACCGTCTCAGAAACGGAAGTTTGGTACACCCCGGATTTCAAAATGTCACCAGGTTTCTCGATGACCGGCGGGTCAGGCGGCGGCAGGAATATGATGTCCATGGCCAGTGTCAATGGTTTGGATGAGATCAACGGATTTCCGATGGAATACAAATTCGAAAGAAGCAATGGCATGAAGATGCATATGGTCGTCAGCAAGGTACAGATCGATGCCAACATCGACGACAAGGTTTTCGAGATACCGAAGGGTTTCGACTTGAAGCCGATGAGTGAGATGCAGCAAGGAGGTCGTGGATTCATGATGAGAAGCAACTAAGCATAAGGGTTTTTGGTTTTCGACAGTGCTGTAAAATGGGATGTCACGAGAGCATCCATTTTACAGCACTTTTCATATTCGGATCATTTTGAAAATATGAGCAGGGCCGATCCTGTTTTCGGTTATCCGGTACCGTTATATCCCAATATAAGCATATGTACGCATCCCTGACCGTCTTCCGTTACCCGAGGGTGAATCTATTCGTGGCCTTCTGGGCGATGGCTTTGTTCCGCGTACCATTGATGCGAAAACGCGGTATCGAATTCAGCAGGTTGCTGGGGACTGGTCTGAATGGTACCTTTGATATCCATCCCGACTACCGACAGTGGGCGATCCTGACATTTTTCAAAGAGCCACCCGACATCGATTTTTACCATCTGGAAAAGGATGGCATGTTGACAACGCTATATGGCAATTTTATCTTCAGGTGGTTGAGATATTTCAACTGTGAGACCTGGACCGTCGTTCTGGAAGTGACGGATGGTCATGGCAGTTGGAATGGCAGGATGTTCACCCGTCGGGGGGTAAAAAAGATCGAATATACCGGACCTGTGGCTGTGCTGACGAGGGCCACGATCCGTTTATCAAGGCTTAAGCATTTCTGGAAACATGTGGCTCCCGTATCGCGCCGGTTTTTCACTTCCGCGGGGCTGAGGGTATCCATTGGTATTGGTGAACTGCCATTGATCCGTCAGGCGACATTCACCATCTGGGACAGCATGGCACAGATGCGGGATTTCGCTTATCAGTCACCAGAGCATAGGGAAGTCATCCAAAAAACCCGAAGTGAGAAATGGTATTCGGAAGAGATGTTCCTCCGTTTCAAACCCTTGTTCACCAGTGGAACGATCGGTGGTGAAAACCCCTTTCCCCTCCGCTGAAATTGCTGGGATCCTTAATGCGCCGGCAAATTCCCTACCTTCGTTGAACAAGTCAGGAGGGCGGTTGTTTTATCTTTACTTTCAGTAGTGTACTTTGAGCGAAAATTTTTGTGTAGCCTATCCGGATTTTTTTACGATCCGGGGGAAGAAACACCCATGATCATGAGCAAGCTAAAGAAATCAAAAATACAAGTGACATCGGAAGTCGCTCCTCTTCGGAAGGTGCTTGTGCACAGTCCGGACAGTGGACTGGGCAAGGTCGTACCATCAAAGGCACAGGACTGGCTTTTTGAAGATATCGTACATCTGGCCACCATCCGGAAAGGAGAATACGATCATTACACCAAATTGCTTTTGTATTTTCTCGACCCCGGTAAGATCAGGCATCGGCTGGAAGAGGTGGATTCTGATGAGGCTGACAGGGCTTTCTACAAGCCCGACAACCCCTTGTTCCACCGATCCGACAAAGTCGTTGAATTACAATGGTTGCTCGCGGAGATACTGGAGGAGAACATCATCAAACACAAGCTTGTATCTTCGGTATGTGCGATCGAAGGATGTACCTATGAGACACAGCAGATGATGCTCGACATCGAGCCGGCATTGCTGGCGAAAGCCTTCATCACGGGCACGATCGACGAGGACAGGATGCTCTTCCCGCCCTTACCGAATTTCATCTTCACGCGGGATATCGGCATCGTGATCAATGATTTCATCCTGCTGAACAAACCGGCAAAGAAGGCACGTTTCCGTGAGGCGTTGCTGATGAAGTACATATTCTTCAATCATCCCATTTTCGAAACGCATAGGGATAAGATCCTTGAGATCCCTGAAACCTTTAGGCACTTCCTGCTGCCAAGGGATGGCGACGAACGGAAAGTCACATTGGAGGGCGGCGACGTGATGGTCGTGAGTGACCAGCATGTGGTTTTGGGCGTCAGTGAACGCACCAGCATGGAAGCCGCACATCAGGTCATCAAAATATTATTTGAAAAAAATGTTGTGAAGAAGGTCACAGTGGTGAAAATCCCCCGGAAACGTGACTATATGCATATCGATACGGTGTTCACTCAGGTAAAGCGCAACGTATGGGTGCTGCTCGGGCATTTTTCCCGAAAAAACATCAAGCGGGATGATGCGGATCCCATCGAAAAAGTCCTACTCGAGCGGAAAAAAGAGGAGAATCTTGACATCATCCAGTTCGCAAAAAAGAATCCATCGGAGCCCGTACATTTCGACAATCTGGAAGACCTGCTCAACGACATCAGCCGCAACGATCTTGGCTGCCGGGAGAAGACAAGGTTCATTTATTCCGGTAACAATGAATTCCCATTCGATGCGCGGGAGCAATGGACGGACTCCTGCAACCTGCTGGCCCTTCGGGATGGCGTTGTACTGGGGTACGACAGGAATGACAAGACCGTGGAAGCCTTCAGAAAGAACGGCTTCAGGATCATCCATGTCAAGGATCTTATCCCGCTGCTGGAAGCCGGGAAAGAGGATCCGGAGACGATGACCGACACCTTAGTGCTGATGCCGTCGGCAGAACTTTCCAGGGCAAGGGGTGGATTTCACTGTATGAGCATGCCTCTGCTAAGAGATTCTTTGTGACAAACAAATTGATCCCAGCCATGACACACCAAAACACTTCGCAGATCCTGATGATAAGGCCCGTGCGTTTTGCTTTCAACGAACAGACGGCCATCAACAATTCGTTCCAGCAACCCGGCATCGACACCGAACATCAGCAGCAGGCATTGCAGGAATTCGATGGGTTGGTCGCATTGTTGCGCAGCCATGATGTGCAGGTGATGGTGGTAGATGACACGCCTGAACCGCATACACCGGACTCGATATTCCCCAATAACTGGGTGTCATTCCATTCCAACGGTACTGTTTGTCTTTTTCCCATGTTCGCCGTCAACCGCCGGCATGAACGAAAGCCCCATGTGATTGAACGGGTCAGGGATCTATTCAAGGTCCGTCATATCCTGGATCTGTCGGGTCATGAGAAGGAAGGTTTGTTTCTGGAAGGAACGGGCAGCATGGTACTGGACAGGGCGCACCGGATCGCATATGCCTGTTTATCGGCCAGGACTGACCGGAAAATGGTGGAAGAGTTCTGCCGAAAGATGAGCTATCGTGCGCATTGTTTTCATGCAAGCGACCAGCATGGTGCACCCATATACCACACCAACGTCATGATGTGTGTGGCCAAGACTTTCGCAGTTGTTTGTATGGATTCCATACAAAATCAATCAGAAAAAACCGCTTTATCGCAATCACTCAGTTCCCACGGAAAGGAGATCATCGAGATCAGTATGGAACAGATGGGTCGATTCGCGGGGAATATGCTACAGGTCGTCAACGAAAGGGACGAACCATTGCTGATCATGTCCGATCAGGCATTCGAGTCCCTCAGGGTGGACCAGATCGAGCGACTGGAAAAATACAATACGATCATTCATGCTCCCTTGAACACGATCGAACAGTACGGCGGCGGAAGTGCACGCTGTATGCTGGCAGAGATCTTTTTACCCTTGCTAGGCTGATGGTCGATTCATATAGATCTCGGGGTCAGGCTCAGCACCAGACCTTCGCGGAAAGATACCGGGCGGTATCCAAGTTCACGTGATGCCTTATCGATGATGAAACCTGTTCGCAGCGGGCGTCTCGCAGGTTGTGAGAAGGTATCGGCATTCACCTGTTCCATGAGATTTTTATCCAGTCCAAGATGATCGGCCGTCATCAACGCCATTTCGTAAGGGGACAGCATATCTCCGCCGGATATATGGAAGATCCCGGTGGCGTTTTTTTCAGCTGCCAGGCGAATGCCCCTGGCCAGGTCACCTGCATAGGTCGGGGTGCGTTGCTGATCTGTCACGACTCGTATGCGTTCTCCTGCCGAAAGTTTCGATCTGACCCATGTCATGAGGCTTGACCTTGCGATATTATCCGAATGGCCATACACCAGTACCGTTCTGATCACGGTAAATGGCAGTCCCGAGGAGCAGACTGCCTTCTCGGCTGTGAGTTTACTGCAGCCGTAGTAGTTGACCGGAGCAGGAATTGCCATCTCATCATAGGGGCCCGCTTCGCCGTCGAAAACAAAATCCGTGGAAACATAGATCAGATGTGCCGAAACTTCACGTGCTGCGGAGATGATGAATCTGGTAGCGGTGACATTCACATTCCAGCAGCGGACGGGGTCAAGTTCACAATCATCCGCAGCGGTGATGGCTGCTGCATGGATGATGTAATCTGGTGCAAAGCGATGCACTAGTTCGTGAACAGCCATGGCATCGGTGATATCGAGGGATGCATAGCTTGTGTCAAGTCCCCGATCGATGTCCGACAATCGGCAGGGGCCGATCCCTGTGGCGAGGACTGTGTGTCCATTTTGTACCAGTTCCGGTACCAGAAAGCCACCCAGTAGGCCGTTGGCTCCCGTGATCAGTATGCGCATTGGTGAAATGAAGATTAAAAAAACTGTAAAATTACGAAGGAATCAAAGCCTAATCCACTAAAAAGTAAAAATACGGGAAAGTTCCTCGGTGCCTTTTTGCAGAATTCAGTAAATTTGTCACTTAGTCTGTGAACACACTGATATTCTAATCGATTTAGCATCCTGCTATAATCTAACACAGAGGACATATAAGGTATGCATTCAAAAAAGGTTTCAAAGATCGGCGTATTGACATCCGGAGGTGATTCACCCGGGATGAATGCTTGTATCCGGGCGGTTGTGCGCACGGGATTGTATCATAAACTTGAGGTATTCGGTATTGTGCGGGGATATTCCGGGATGATAGACGACGATATCCAGGCTATGAATTCCAGGAGTGTTGCGAACATCATTCAGCGTGGCGGAACGATATTGAAGACTGCGCGTTCGAAGGAGTTCCTCACCCACGATGGCAGGAGGAAAGCATATGACAACCTGAAAAAACGCGGCATCGATGGTTTGGTCATTATCGGGGGGGATGGTTCCTTTAGGGGGTCACAGGTTTTTTCGAATGAGTTTGACATTCCGTGCATCGGGGTACCCGGCACGATCGACAAGGATATTGCCGGTTCTGATTTCACCATTGGGTTCGACACGGCGGTGAACACTGCGGTTCAGGCGATCGACAAGATCCGGGACACGGCAGATGCGCATGATCGTTTGTTCATCATCGAGGTAATGGGTCGGGATGCAGGATACATCGCATTGCACAGTGGCATCAGCACCGGAGCCGAGCATATCCTGATACCGGAGCGCAGGACGGACATAGAGGCCTTATTGCGTTCCTTGCAGGAGAAAGAAAAGCGCCAGAAGCTCGTCAACCTCGTGGTTGTGGCCGAAGGTGATGATTTCGGAGGGGGCAATGAAGTCTCCAGGATCATCAAGGAGCGACTTCCCAACGTTGACATACGCGTGGCCATCCTTGGGCATATCCAGCGCGGTGGTTCGCCCACCTGTCTGGATCGTGTACTTGCCAGCAGGATGGGTTATTCCGCTGTGGAAGCGCTGATAGAGGGCCGGCATAACGTCATGGTCGGTATCGTGAATAACAGGATGCATTACACCCCGCTGGACAAGGCCGTTAAGGCCACGCAGAAGATCAGCGAAGAATGGATGAAGATCGTAAAGATCCTGGCGAGTTGATCAACACCCTGAAATTAAAAAACCAACACCCGCTTTTGCGGCAACTATTCCTTTCAACAAACCTTTACATAATCTGATTTCATGAGCAAGAACGTTTCGAAATATCTCCATCAGGAGATGGACAACAGCGCAGGACTCAATCACAGGGTACATCGCACGAAGATCGTGGCAACAGTAGGTCCTGCCTGCGACACGTATGAAAAGCTGCTGGCACTTGTCCGTGCCGGGGTGAATGTCTTCCGCCTTAATTTTTCACATGGCACGCATGAGGACAAGGCGATCATCATCGAACATATCCGAAAGATCAACTCCACCGAGCCCTACAACATTGCCATTCTGGGTGATCTTCAGGGACCCAAGCTCCGTGTGGGAGAGATCGAGAATAATTCGTTGTTGGTGAAGGAAGGCGATATCCTCACGTTCACGAACGAGAAGGTGGTCGGCACACTGGAGAAGATATACGTCTCCTATCCCAATCTGTCAGAGGATGTGAAGATCGGGAACATCATCATGATCGACGATGGAAAGATCGAAGTGGTGGTCAAAGAAGTCACCCGTGAGGGGGATGTGAAGGTACAGGTGATCCTCGGTGGCATCCTTTCTTCCAAGAAAGGCATCAACCTTCCTGACACGAAGATCTCCCTGCCGGCTTTGACCGAAAAGGACCTGATTGACCTGGAATTCATCGTCGAGCATAAACTTGAATGGGTGGCACTTTCCTTCGTGCGCAGCGTGAAGGATATCGTCATCATCAAAAGCAAGCTTCAGGAGAAGAAGAGCAAGACCAAGGTGATCGCCAAGATCGAGAAGCCGGAGGCGCTAACGAATCTGCGCGAGATCATCCTGGAATCCGACGGGATCATGATCGCCCGTGGAGACCTTGGCGTGGAGCTTCCGGTGGAGCAGGTGCCTTTGATACAGAAGGAGATCATCCGCAAATGCCTACATCGTGCCAAGCCGGTGATCGTCGCTACGCAGATGATGGAGAGCATGATCGAACGCACAAAGCCGAACCGAAGCGAGAGTACCGATGTTGCCAACGCCGTGCTGGAAGGTGCGGATGCGGTGATGCTCAGCGGGGAGACCGCTACCGGAAACCATCCTGTGCTGGTGGTGGAGACCATGAGGAAGATCATCATGGAAGTCGAACGCAAAGAATACCGGTACAACAGGGAAGAGGATCTGAAGCCCTTGCCGCATTCCCCCACTTTCCTAAGCGACGCGGTTTGTTACAATGCCTGTAAGCTGGCAGAGGATACTGAAGCGGAAGCACTCGTAGGCATGACCCAGAGCGGATATACCGCATTCATGCTCAGTAGTTACAGGCCCAAGTCACTGCTGTACATCTTCACAAAAGAACGTACCCTAGTGAACCAACTCAGCCTCAGCTGGGGCGTACGTGCGTTCTTTTATGAAGAAGAGGAAAGCATCGATAACATCGTCAACGACCAGATAACCATCCTCAAGGAGCGGGGCTTCCTCAAAACGGGGGATGTCGTGGTGAATACCGGCAGTATTCCGATCGACCTGCACCTACCAACGAATATGATCAAGGTCAACAAGGTACTGTAAGTCGAGGCAGCGGTATTTTTGACGGGCCGGGATGCCGGATCCTTCAAACCGAATCCTTACATTTACACTGCCTGTAGACCCTTTTCGGATCAGCGATCATCCCAACGGGATGTATGGGCATCCATGCACAGTTGCTTCAAAGTGACTGCGGCATGGATGCCTTCCCTTTTGGCGTCGGATCGGTTGTACAGGCGCTATTCGCAGCTTCGTCTGCATCACCTTGCAACCATTGCAGGCCATGGATAACACGATCAAAAAAAACGAAGAGCGGTACATGCTTGCCTTGAGCGAACTGCGGCAGCGCGAGGAGAAGATCCTTGCCGGTGGCGGCCAAAAGGCCATCGACAAGCAACACCAACGAAACAAACTGACTGCCAGGGAGCGGATTCAATATCTGACCGACAAGGACAGCAGGTTCATCGAGATCGGCATCTTTGCCGGGGATGGTATGTATGCAGCACACGGCGGTTGTCCTGCGGGAGGTGCTGTCGCCGGCATCGGTCATGTCAGCGGAAGGCAGTGCATCATTGTGGCGAACGACCAGACCGTCAAAGCCGGTGCCTGGTTTCCGATCACGGCGAAGAAGCATCTTCGGTTGCAGGAGATCTCGATGGAGAACCGGCTGCCGATCATATACCTGGTCGACAGTGCCGGTGTTTTCCTGCCCATGCAGGACGAGATCTTTGCGGATAAGGAACATTTCGGTCGCGTGTTCCGCAACAATGCGAAGATGAGTGCCATGGGCATCACACAACTCGCTGCGGTGATGGGTCCATGTGTCGCGGGCGGTGCCTATCTCCCTGTCATGAGTGATGAGACGCTGATGGTGAAGGGCAATGGCTCGATTTTTCTGGCAGGGCCCTACCTCGTAAAAGCCGCCATCGGCGAAGATACCGATCAGGAGACCCTTGGTGGTGCCGTCACCCATACGGAGATATCCGGTGTTGCGGACTATAAATTCGATACGGAGCAAGCCTGCCTCGACGAACTGAAAAAGATCATGTCAAGGCTTGGCAGGCCGGCGGATGCGGGATTCGACAGGATCGCACCGCAGCCCCCCAAAAAGGATCCTGCCGGCATGTACGGCATCTTTCCTGTCGATGCCACAAAGGCTTATGATATGCAGGAGATCATCGACCGGATTGTTGATGATTCCGAATTCTCCCCATTCAAGGAAGATTACGGCAAGACGATCATCTGCGGCTATGCCCGCATAGATGGCTGGGCCGTCGGCATCGTGGCGAACCAGCGGTTGATCGTGAAGAGCAAAAAAGGCGAGATGCAGATGGGCGGGGTCATTTATAACGACAGCGCCGACAAGGCCGCCAGGTTCATCCTGAACTGCAACCAGAAGAAGATACCACTCTTGTTCCTGCAGGACGTGAGTGGCTTCATGGTCGGCAGCCGCAGTGAACATGCAGGCATCATCAAAGACGGGGCGAAGATGGTGAATGCTGTCGCGAACTCGGTCGTGCCAAAAATCACCATCATCATCGGGAACTCCTATGGTGCAGGCAACTATGCCATGTGCGGAAAAGCCTATGATCCGCGGTTCATCTACGCATGGCCCACGGCCCGCATCGCTGTCATGGGTGGCGAACAGGCGGCGAAGACACTCCAGCAGATACAGGTAGCCTCCATGAAAGGAAAGGGAATGGAAGTGACAGCTGAAGATGAAAAAAAATTACTCGATGAGATCACCCAAAAATACCTTGACCAGACGTCACCCTATTACGCGGCGGCGAGACTATGGGTGGATGCGATCATCGACCCACTGGACACCCGGAATGTCGTGTCAGCGGGCATCTCAGCTGCCAACCAGCAACCGTTGGATGCCGGCATGAAAGTGGGTGTCTTCCAGGTGTAATGACCCGGGATCCGGTACTGCGGTCGCACCATGTAGGGAACTTTCTTGCCCGGACCAATATACCCATTCATTTAGTTCAGGATCAATACAAAGAATTGATATTTACGGAATATGCTCCACGAAAACGGATTAACGATCTATACGGACGGCTCATCAAGGGGAAATCCAGGCAGAGGAGGATATGGTGCCGTCCTCATATGGAAAGGAAAACACAAAGAGATCTCAGCAGGCTTCAGGCGAACGACCAATAACAGGATGGAACTGCTCTCCGTGATCGCCGCACTGGAATCCCTGAAAAAGGATGGACTGGACATCATGGTTTTTTCCGACAGCCAGTATGTCGTCAAGGCAGTATCCGAAGGCTGGCTGAAGAATTGGATACGGACAGATTTCAAGGGAGGTAAAAAGAACCGTGACCTATGGATGAGGTTCCACCACCTGCAGCAGAAACACAAGATCCGCTTTGTTTGGGTGAAGGGGCACCACACAAATCCCTATAACAACCGGTGCGATGAACTCGCTACTGCCGCGGCAGATGGAAAAGACCTGTTGGTGGATGATGAATATGAAAAGATCGAATCATAGCACCCGGTACAATTCTGTGCTTTTTGCTGTTGGGAAATCAAGAAAAATAAATCTGAAAATCGGCGGCTTTCACCAATGACCGCTGGCACTGTACCCTGTGAGACAGCAAGATGGTGTTGCCCGGTCCCATCGATCCGCATCATGCCCTGGCAGTCCGCTTCACCCGTGCATCATTGATCAGGTAATAGCCTCCGAACAGGATAGCACTGAAAAAGAAAGTACCATACACACTCGTCTGCAGGAAGGGCAGGCCGTCGGCATAGCATTGCATCAATCCGGTCAGATTCTTCGGGCGATGGTAACCTCCGCCAGTGATCCACACCAGTAAGTTCGAGCTCAGAAAATATACGAGAGGTCCTGCCAGGGATCCAGCGAATATCTGTGCTACATTTTGTCGGCTGATCGCGAAGCCGATGACGGTCAGAAGGCTTATGAGGATATAATTCTCCAACTGTCCGCTGTAGAATCCGGAGATCGGAGTGATGCCATAGAGGTAAAGAACATGGTAGAGCAGATCTGACAAAAACAAGGATAGGATTGGGAGCGCAAATGCCAGTTTGCGGTCGCCGATCACGGAACCACCGAAAATAGCCATGGCGATATGTGGGGCAAAACCCCATACCCTGCCGGGCATGGCCCTGTACAAGGCTGCGATGACGATCAGGAGTATGAATGATGTGAGGATATGCTTATTCGACTTCATGTATCAGTGTGTTTAGGCAAAAATAGTCAATTATGATTTCCGTAAATCAGTCCGCTGTCATATTCAGTTCAGGGCACATAGGCCCTGTAAAGGGCAGATGTTTCCTGCGCGGTGATCGTGACAGGCTCTCCGGGGAGTACAAAAACAGCTCCACCCATAGCGCATTGCAATGTTCGGTATCCTGACCAATCGGTGCGGCCAGAGAGCTGAAGCCAGATTTCAGGACCGTCACCCTTTAGGCTGAAAGCATCTCCCGCTGCCAGTTCCAGCATATCGATGCTGAAATCAGGCACCGGACAAGGATAACGGCTCAGGAAACCGGATGGTTCGTTTTCCATGATCTCCGGCACCACATATTCGAATTTGGTATGCCGCATGAGTTCCGGGACATCGATGTGTTTGGGGGTGAGGCCAGCCCTCAGTACGTTATCTGAATTGGACATCAGCTCAACATTCTGCCCTTCCAGATACGCATGCGGGATGCCTGCGCCCTGAAAGATCGCCTGTTTGGGTCGGAGATGCAGGAGGTTGAAGAAATAGATCGAGAAGATGCCCTTGTCGAGGTTGGTGAAGCCCGGGTTGGCATCGGTCAGGACGCGGGCCGCCCAAAAATCTGGGGAGTCGCGGGATAGCATTCCGGCTTCATACTCTGGAACGATCCTGTGAGCCAATGGGGTGAGCATCAGATCCACCTCTGGTTGCGGCATCTCCATCACATGGCGATACAATCCCTCCAGTCCCTGCGCGTCGAGGATGGGCAGCAATGGATGAAAAATATCCATCGACTGAAGAATGTCTCGAAGTGCCGGGTTGAAGCCGTGCAGAAGCCAGAAATCGCTTAGGGCGACCATGACCTCCGGCTTATGGTTGGGATCCTTGTAATTGCGATTGGCGGCATCCAGGGGGATTCCGGCTGCGTTCTCCCGCTCGAATCCTTTTTTTGCCTCCTCCAGTGTCGGATGCACTTGAATTGAAAGCATGCTTTTCACATCGAGGATCTTCAGTAGGTAAGGGAGACCGCCGAACAAACCATTGACCTTTTCGCCTAGGTATCTGCCTTTTTCGGAACGGATGAGGTCCGTCAGACCCGTGGAACAATGCGGCCCCAGTTCCACCCGTGAAGGTCCTCCGGGATGGACGCCAAGCCAGTATTCAGCCGATGGTTGTCCGTTATGTTCGGCCACCTGCAAAAGGTTTTGCAGGTAGGAATGGCCACCCCAGGCATATGGTTGAACGACACCTTTCAGGAGGTACATGTTTGTTGGTTATGGATTCGAAAAAGGGAAATTCTGCGTCGCAGGAAGTGCAAAAGAAACAATAAAAAATCAGTTTTGTTGGTGTGACCGAGTGAAAATATCTATCCACATCCTTTACACACCTGGGATGTGGGCAGTTATTTTGCGGGCGTAAAAAAGAGGATGCCGTTGGGAGGAGCGATTCATTGGGTTTTATATGTGGAGAGGGTTTTTTAAGAGCTGCCAACAGGTTAATTTCAAGGTACAAACGCAGCAAGATGGCAAGGGGCACTAAAAAAAAGGTGGGTGATGAAGGCGAGGATCTGGCGGCATCCTGGCTGTCATCGGCTGGATTCATGATCCTTCACCGCAACTGGAGGACAGGCAGGTTTGAGATCGACATCATCGCAGAGAAGGATGGTGTGCTTCATTTTATTGAAGTAAAGACCAGGCGTAACGCCAGATTCGGGAATCCGGAGGATCAGGTTGGCCGGGAGAAACTCCGGCATATGATCGATGCGGGATCGGCATATATCGACCTGCATGAAGGCTGGAAGCGGATACGGTTCGATATACTGGCGATCAAGCGCTATAAAGGGATGCCGGTGGAGTTCCTGCTGATAGAGGATGTGTATTTCTGAGTCGGATGCCGGATGAATCGGGTGTTTATTTCTTCAGTTGTGCGACACGGTCCATCAGCTTTTCCACCATCCGGAAGGTTGCGGGGCAGTAGGCAATATTTTGTTTGTGCCATTGCATGTAATCGGTCATCTTTTTCCTGGTGAGGTGTGGAAACCCGGCACAGTCTGCCGGTCGAACGTCATAGATGCCGCACATGTTGGTTTTTTTGTCCAGGAACTGGCAGGGTGTGGTTTTATTCATCCAGTCACCATTGCGGTCGAGGTACAGCCATTTTTCCCTGAAATCCTTTGTGGACATCTCGAGGTGTTTGGAAATGCGGGTTACATCGCTCGTGGTGAAGGTGGGTGTCATTTGCTTACAGCAATTAGCGCAGGAAAGGCAGTCGGTTTCCTGCCATACTTCCTTGTCGATCGATGCCACCATGGTATCCAGGCCACGTGGAGGATTCTTTTCGATACGGGTCAGGAATCCCCTCATCCGTCTTTTGTAGGTGACCACTTTTTGCCTGAAGGAGCGCAGATTGACCGGTTGCATAAGCAGTATATTGTATCGAATCGGTAGTTTTGAGTTCGTAAATGTAGGCGATAAACCTACAAGAGACAAACCTGTACAGAAGTAAAACCCTTAGACAAGATGTGGGAAGCGCACAAGAAAGGGTTCAGGGCATATATGCA
>JBIKIB010000203.1:0-6717 GCA_044361845.1 Chitinophagaceae bacterium
TGTTGACGATCATAGGTGCGATATTCGTGTACAGAGCGGCAAGGCGACAGATAAGGCTGAACACCCAGCAGCAGAATTTCATGATGGCTGTCACGCATGAACTAAAGACTCCGATCGCAGTGACAAAGCTGAACCTGGAAACGCTCAGCCGCCATAAGCTGGACGAAGAAAAACAAAAGAAGATCATCAGCAATACACTCCATGAAACCAACCGTTTGAATGATCTCTGCGACAATATCCTGCTCAGCTCTCAACTCGATGCCGGTGGATTCAAACTCAATACGGAGATAGTCGATCTGAGTCTACTCCTAACGGATACCGTACGGAATTTTCGGCAAAGATTCCCGAATCGATCCATTTTGTGCAGTACAACCGAAGGTATTCAGATCGAAGGGGATAGTTTTTTACTCGGACTCGCCCTGAACAACCTTTTGGAGAATGCCCTGAAATATGCGCCTCCTCACACAGCAATAGAAGTGGCATTGGAACAGTGCCAGACGGAATGGCGCATCTGTGTCAGTGACCAGGGACCAGGGATTCCCGAAGCCGAAAAAAGGAAAATATTCGAGCGCTTCTACCGACTCGGTTCAGAACAGACGCGACAAACAAAAGGAACGGGGCTTGGCCTATACCTGACCAGGAAGATCATGAAGGACCACGGGGGTGATGTGATGGTGACAGACAATCAACCTTCCGGTGCTGTTTTTATTTTAAAGTTGCCAAAATCACTGACATGAACCTGAACAATACTCCTTCGATCCTCGTCGTGGAGGATGAAGAGAATCTCCAGGAAGCGCTGAAACTAAACCTTGAACTGGAAGGGTATGAGGTCACGATTTCCGCAGATGGTGCAGACGCTCTTCGTAAAGTGAGAGAGGGATATTTCGATCTGGTCGTACTCGACATCATGCTTCCGGAGATCGACGGCATCAGCGTTTGTGAGACGATACGGCTGAAAGATACCAACCTGCCCATTCTGATGCTGAGCGCCAAAAGCAGCAGTTCCGACAGGGTACTCGGACTGAAAAAAGGTGCCGACGATTATCTCACCAAACCATTCAACCTTGAAGAGTTACTCCTCCGCGTGGAAAAACTCATACAGAAGAACCGGCAGATGCAGGAAAAGGCAAGCACCGAAGAAACCTATAATTTCGGGAATAACCGAATCGATTTCAAAGCACAAACGGCAGTGAATAACAGGGGGGAGGAAATATCCCTCAGCCAGAAAGAATCCATGTTGCTGAAACTTCTCATCACAAACAGGAACGAGGTGGTCTCAAGGGAAAAGATCCTGCAATCGGTCTGGGGTTATCAGGTGTATCCAACCACCCGGACGATCGATAATTTCATCCTGAACTTCAGGAAATATTTCGAAAAGGACAGTAAAGAGCCGAGATATTTTCATTCCGTCAGAGGTGTTGGATATAAGTTCACGGACTGAACCAATGCTTTGTTATCAGCCATTTTTTTTGGAAGCCTGAAGAAATAACAACCATTTTCCGGCTTCATCCAGATCCAACACCGCCGATTGATCAACCGAGAAGGGTGTATAGATCTTTTCCTGGCAATGCTGCATGAATACGACCAGATCCCGGACTGCATCCAGCGAAAAGCCTTGCGCTACCAAACGATCCTGCACCACCAACAATGTCTCCCCCTGACTGATGCCGTAGCGTTCAGACAACTCCGCACGCAGGACATCTTCTATGACGACATACGCTTCTTTGATGCTTCCATCCCTCAAAAGGATCCCGGACAGTTCAAGGGTCCTGGGTTTCCCTTTGGGTTCACCAACAAATTGATGCATGAGTGGTTCCAACATGGATTCATCCGCATCAATGTGCTGCCGGGCATTTGATTTTTTCCGGTTACGCCATAAAATATAAATTCCCACGACCGCCAGTATCAGCATGGCCAGGAGCAATGACAGGCTCTTATCTTTTTTCCCATCATTTGTAATACCCGTCAGTGATTTGTCAGGTTCCGGGATACGGATATTAGCAGCAGCCGTCAACACATACACACTGGCGGAATCCGATCGGATCATCGAGTAGGATCCTGCTTCCGGATCGAACACGGACATCATCACCGGTACGAAAATGCATCTGCCCGTATCGGCAATGGAAAAAGGATATTTGATGAGTTTCCTGCTGTATTTGCCGGAGTGCCTCAAATCGTGATCCTCCGTGATCTCCGGTTCGAAATATTCAACGCCTGCAGGCCATTCAACATTCGGGATCCCCATCACCGGAATATTACCTGTCCCTTCTATGATCATGGTGAACATACCGGACTGCCCTGCCTGCAATGTGTCTGGCGATACTGCCGTTCGCAAACTGAACCGGCCAACAGCCCCTCTAAAGGATGAATTGCCAGAAAGTTCAGGAAGGGGTTTTATCTGCACCACAAGGGGTTCGGTCGAAATGGTCAGCTTCTCACTCACCCAATGGTCTTCAGAAAGACGATTATCCGCATCCAGTAATCTGATCATCTCATCCATACTGCCGCCTTCCCGGAGCTGGTCTCCACGTAAGAATTTGATGGTGTTATCGACTTCTATTGATTCCAGCAGAAAACGCCCTTCCCGAAGTGGGAATAGTTGAACCTTCCGCAGGGTGTACACCTGAAATGTTGTTCCTTCGATCAGCACATCAATCGGTTTATCCGGCTCCTTCTCGCCTGCCTCGATGACGCTGAAGCCGGAAAAAGAAGGTCTCCGGGTAACCCTTGATTCAGAATTTAGGCAGGTGTAGAGTTTGTAAGCGGCTGAGATCGGCTGACCCACATAGGCTGTCGTACGGTCCACTTCCAGGCGTAAAAAAAGTTTCTTGCGGATTTTTTCGGAAACGGATTCACCCGGCCTCAGGATCATATCCGGATCCAGTCCACGATCAGTAGACTGTGCATGCACCCCCAATGCAAAAAGGGTGAAAATGCATGCGCTTAAAAGCCTCATATGGATCGGATATCCTGGCATTTTTAAATTCCTATTTCCAGATCAATTGTTTCAGAGATCCCCTAGTTGCGGACGGATCAGGATATCCTCCACACATGCTTGTTGAGAGAGCCCTGCAGATGCCACCACCATCTTTGCGATATCTCCGGCCTCCAATATTCTGAGCGGGTCGATATCGAATCCTTCCCAGGAACCGGTCATGGTCGCCCCGGGATGCACTGAAGTGACTTTAATGCCGTGTTCCTTCAGTTCTTCACGCAGATTCCTGCTGAAACCCAGCATCGCCCATTTACTGATGCTATAAGATCCGCCATTGGTGTATGCATTCAAAGCGGCCACAGAGCAAATATTGAAAATATGCCCGGATCCCTGTTCGATCATCCGCGGAACGATCAGTCTTGTGAGATGATACGCCGACAGCAGGTTGATGCGCAACATCCGCTCCAACTGACCATCTGCTTCACCATGCACTGTTCCGGGCTCGAAGACACCTGCGTTGTTGACAAGTACATCCACCCTGTCGAAAGCATCAAGCACTTTTTGCGCGAATTCCCTCACCTGGCCCTCTTCACCCATGTCGGTGTTGGAAGACATCACAGCACAATTGTATCGCTCCATCAATTGTGCCTGCCAGACATTTGTCTTGTCCATATGCCGGGCACAAAGAAAAAGATCACAACCCTGCTGTGCGAATTGTTCTGCAATGGCCTTACCGATGCCCTTGCTTGCGCCTGTGATGACCACGTTCATGTTTTCCGGTTTTGATTTTTAAGGGGTTGTATCCGAAGAAGACACAAAGCTATTGTAAGTTTGCACCAATATGAATGCCACGTCATCCCGTATATATCATCATGTCTTTTTCGACCTGGACCACACCCTTTGGGATTTTGAAACGAACTCAAAAGAAACATTACTGGATCTTTTTGAGGAAATGAGGCTGCAGGAACGGGGCATCGGTTCATTTGATGAATTCCACCGCGTCTATCACCACCATAACCTGATCTTCTGGGACAGGTTCCGTAAAGGTTACATCAACAGGGAAGAGCTCCGGTGGAAACGCATGTGGAGGACTATTGTGGATTTCAAGGTCACCGATGAAGCCCTGGCGAGGAATATGAGCGAACGATACCTTGAAATTCTGCCGACCAAAAAAAACCTCTTCCATGACACGATTGAAATACTCGACTACCTGAACGCTCGGAAATACCCGATGCACCTGATCACCAACGGATTCGAAAAGACACAGCATGCCAAATTGACAAACAGCGGGATCCGGCACTATTTCACGCATGTCATCACATCCGAGGCTGCGGGCATCATGAAACCACATGTTGCCATTTTCGAATATGCCATGCAGATCACAGGAGCAGGGCCGGAACAGTCCATTATGATCGGGGATACGCTTGACGCGGATATCCTCGGGGCGAACAATTCAGGCATCGACACCGTTTATTTCAACAATGAAAAACCTGCGACCGGGGATATCAAACCGACATACGTGATCACGACCTTGTCGGAACTTAAAAAAATCCTTTGACATGGTCGCGGCAATCCATGACACCAACACAACGAATGTGATATCTTTACCATTAAAAAGAAAGAATCATAAATGCCAGGCGGAAGTTGGCTACACATTGCACAGACTCATCCCACACAGAAGGATCCGATAAAACCATTCGATTAATCAATTAACAAGAAAGTCCAATATCCAATATGATCAATGTCACAAAACCATTCCTCCCACCCCTCGAAAAATATCAGGAATACATTGCCGGGATATGGAAACGCAACTGGGTAACAAACCATGGTCCCCTCGTGAGTGAACTCGAGTTACAGTTGAAATCTTATCTCGATGTCCCCCATTTGCTCTATCTATCCAATGGCACCCTTGCCATTCAGGTTGCCATCAAAGCACTTGAATTACATGACGAGATCATCACAACGCCTTTTTCTTATGTAGCCACGACATCTTCCATCGTTTGGGAAGGGTGTACGCCTGTGTTCGTGGATATCGATCCACACACACTGAATATCGACCCCGCGAAAATCGAATCCGCGATCACATCAAAGACCACCGGCATCCTGGCAACACATGTGTTCGGAAATCCCTGTGATGTCGAAGCCATCGGTGCGATCGCAAAAAAACACGGGCTCAAGGTCATATACGACGCTGCACACTGCTTCGGGACGACCTACCAGGGGAAATCCATTTTCCATTATGGAGACATCAGCACCAGCAGTTTCCACGCGACAAAGATCTTTCATACCGGTGAGGGTGGTGCGGTATTCACGACGGACCCCAGGGTGCTGAAAGTGATGTCTTATCTGCGGAATTTCGGTCACGAAACCCCGACAGAGTTCACCATGGTCGGGATCAATGCCAAATGCAGCGAATTGCATGCGGCCATGGGGTTATGTGTACTGCCATACATGGATGAGATCTTGAAGCGAAGGAAGGAACTCGCTTTGCATTATGACAAAATCCTTGAAGGTCTTGCCGTCAGGCGCCAGAAAATTCAACCCGGAGCCGTTCCGAACCATAGCTATTATCCCATCATTTTCCCGTCGACGCAAGCACTGGAAGCCAGCATCGCTGCGCTGAATAAATTCAATATCTACCCCAGGCGGTACTTTTTCCCATCGCTGGACACCCTGAATTATGTCAAATCAGCACCTTGTGCCATCTCCAGGGACATTGCCTCAAGGATACTATGCCTGCCCCTCTACCACGACCTGTCGATCGAAGAGGCCGACTACATTGCAAGGCTCCTGCTGCGGGAACAAAACAATTAATAAGATGTTACGGAATGGATTCAGCGGCGGATACCTTAGCCTTGTGATAACCCAGGCAGGAACGCGTCATCCAGGGACCATTTAGGGCCGCAGCAGGCTGACATATCCTGTTTCACTTGTTCCTTATCAAATGGCCTTACGCATGTCCAAAAGGTGCGCTACAATGCGTTTGGCAGCATTCCCATCCCACAGTGGAGGAATGGATCCTTTCTTCCAGTTTCCGGACAGCAGCAAGTCGATCGCATCCCTTAGCTTCTGTGGATCAGCGCCTATAAGTTCATTAGTACCCATGGTACAGGTCTCAGGACGTTCCGTGGAATCCCTCAACGTGATGCATGGGATTCCCATGACAGTGGTTTCCTCCGTGATGCCACCGGAATCGGTGATGACCCCCTTGCAATGGCGTACGAGGTAATTGAATTCAAGATATGATAGTGGTTCGCAAAGAATAATATTGCGGGTGGAAAGTCCGAAACGTTCAAAGTTCTTTCGGGTACGTGGGTGTACCGGAAAGACAACCTGAATATCCTTAAGGCGTTCTTCAAGGATATCAATGATGCCCTTAAGTATCTGCGGGTCGTCCACATTGGAAGGACGATGGAGTGTCATGACCAGGTATCTGCCGTTTTCAAGGGAAGAAGCATCCCAGAGTTCCGGCTTCTGAAAACGATTCATCTGACGTTGGAGCGTATCGATCATGGTATTTCCGACAAAATAGATGGCGGAACCATCTATTCCGACCTGCCTGAGGTTTTCACCCGCTGATTCTGAAGTCGTGAAAAAATAATTCGTGATACTGTCTGTCACGATTCTATTGATCTCTTCGGGCATGTTCCAATCACCACTTCGGATACCGCCCTCCACATGTGCCACCTTTGTCTGCAGCTTTTGGGCCACGATGGCACAGGCCATGGTTGACGTCACATCTCCGACAACAACGACAAGATCAGCCGGATGATCGATAAGGT
>JBIKIB010000204.1:0-6709 GCA_044361845.1 Chitinophagaceae bacterium
CTTCTCATGTTGCGTCCCCTATCAATTTTCATGTGTGACATGCTGTTTGGTAATAAAGCAGTCGTGCGATAACGTTCTGGTTTGATGCGTCATTAACGAGACTTATGCTGACGCAGAATCGGCACCTAATTACATTTTTTTTCGGGGTGGTTTATATTATCACCTGATGCTGTTCTCCCTTGCCAGGGATCGCATGGCCTTGTCGATCATTGAATTGTCATGCTGATCCTGCAACCCTGAGCGTTTGGCTGGATTTATGTGGCTGTTTGTGGCAGGCAGACCGGATCATCACTTCGGGTAGTTTTCTTGTGTGTTGGTTTCACAAAACAAAATTAGATTTGTACTGAACGGATGTATGTGATGTCGGTCAGGTTGATGGTATCGGAGCATTTCGACCCGTTCCGGCATCCTGTTTCAATCACCCATGCGAACCCCTGCGAACAGCCATGCCGGTCATAGCCGAAGTCATACAAGCATCCAAGGAATTCATCAGCGGAGACTCCGTCATTGTAGCCCTAAAGCCCTCATCCATGGCCCTTGATACGGGGAAAGTCACCCTGATCATTGGTCCCTCCGGGTCAGGCAAAACAACCTTATTATCCCTGATCGGGTGTGTCATCTATCCATCTTCGGGTGAGGTGATCATCGACGGCATACGTACGTCGGGACTGAGTGCGCGCAAGATGGCCGGTATACGCCTGAACAAGATCGGATTCATCTTCCAGCAGTTCAACCTGCTTGCGCCACTCACGGCCGAACAGAACGTCATGCTTCCGCTCACGTTGCTGGGTATTCCGGATGCAGAAGCCAGGGGTAGGGTCAGGAAAGTACTCGAACAGGTCAATATGACTCATCGTGCAAAAAGCCTTCCGAAGATGATGAGCGGCGGGGAACAGCAAAGGATCGCCATCGCCCGAGCCCTGGTGACGGATGCTCCGGTCATGTTGTGCGATGAGCCCACGGCGAGCCTCGATACGAAAAGTGCACATATCGTGATGGAAGAATTAAAAAAACAGGCGGCCGGTGGCAAAGCGGTTGCCATCGTCACGCACGATATGCGGCTGAAGCCTTATGCGGACGAGATCGTGTATGTCGAAAACGGACAGATCAGCAAAACAGAGATCAATGAACCCATATAACCGAATCATGCCAAGACACTGGTTTTTTGCGATCACACTGCTAGCCGTCATCTCCTGTTCTTCGGAGAAAAAGGATCCCGCTTCCATCACTGCGGCGAACAACGATACCTTGTCGAGGCCGGAGGCGAAGCAGGTATCCGGTACCGGTAGGATCGAGCCGGAGAACGGGATCACCGACCTCGCGAGTGAGAGCGGCGGGCTTATCAGTAAGATATTCGTCAGGGAAGGGGATCTGGTGGTGCAAGGACAGCCCTTGTTGGAGATCGGGCATGCGGTGTCGTCTGCGCAGACGGCAGAGGTATCAGCCCGTTTGTCTGCACAACAGCAGCAGCTTGAACTGGATCGTGTGGGCATTGCGGAAGCCCGCAACAACCTGCAGAAAGCCGAATCGGACTTTGGTCGTACCAAAAGATTGGTCGATCGAAAGGCGGAAACACAGCAAGCACTCGATGATGCAAGGACCGATCTTGAAAATAAAAAGATCGTGCTGCAACAAGCACAGGCAAGCTTACGGCTGACGGAAAAAAAGATCACGGAGATCGGGGAACAGGTGAATACGGCACGGACGAATGAAAACAGCTACATCGTAAGGGCTCCCCAGGGTGGTCGTCTGCTGGAATTTACTGCGAGGCCGGGTGCTGGGCTTATCACCGGTCAGCGCTTCGGGCAGCTTGCACCAGAAGAAAAACTCACCGTTCTCTGCGAGATCGATGAACTTTTTGCGGATGAGATCAGACCCGGGCAACCGGCGTTCATCCGATACAAGGGATATCCTGATACCATCTCTCTTGGCAAGGTTATCTATGCGGCACCTTATCTCAAGCGTAAGTCGCTTTTCAGCGATGAAGCCGGCGTGAAGGAGGACCGTCGGGTTCGGGAGGTGAGGGTGATGCTGGATCGTCAGGACCTGCTGATCAACAGGCAGGCAGAGTGCGTCATCAAAATTCGATAAACCCTGAAGAAATGCTCAGATACGCATGGCAGTTCATGAAATACGATAAGGCCAAAAGTGTAGGCATCATCATCGGCATCGTGATCAGTATTTTCCTGATCGGGCAACAGACGGGCATCTTCATCTTCCTCACCAATGCGATGAAGGCCCTGGTGACCAATTCCCGGGCAGACCTCTGGGTGGTTGACAGCAAGACGATCAATGCCAATGCATTGGGCAAACTGGATATCCGGAAACTGCGGGAGATCGAGAGCGTGGAGGGGGTGGCGCATGTGTACCCGGTGGTGGTCGCGGGCGGTTCAGCGCGATTCGATGACGGCACTACAGCGGGTGTACAGCTGATCGGGAGTGATGCGCCATCCTTTCGCATCGGATTGGATCCTAAGAAGATCATTGGCGGAAAGCTGGAGCGGATGCTTGAGGATGGGGCTGTCAGCGCCGATTATTTCGACCGGGCCTCCCTGGGGCAGGCCGGTCTGGGTACGAACTTCGAGATCAACGGAAAGAAGGCATTCATTGCCGTGCAGACCAGTGGCGTAAGGGGTTTCGGAGGGATCTTCATGTTCACCACCATTGAAAAAGCCAGGTATTTTGGTAATATCCCCAATACCAATATCAGTGCGGTGTTGGTGGATGTGCAGCCGGGTGCAGACCCGTCACAGGTTCGTGACCGCATCAACCGAACCATTTTTGGTGTCAGGGCCTGGACTTCAAAAGACTTTGCCGGATCGACGGTCGGATTTCTGCTGACCAACAGCGGCATCGGTTTCAGCATCGGGTCGCTCATCGTCTTTGCGCTGATCGCTGGATTCTTCATCATCGGGCTGACGATGTATTCTGCCGCGCTGGACAGGATACGGGACTATGGTACCCTGAAAGGCATCGGCGCGACCAATGGTTATATCATCCGGTTGATCCTGCTGCAGGCCTTCCTGTTTTCTCTTGCAGGGTTTGCCGTTGGTTATTTGTTCATTGATCTTTTCCGGCAGGGGGTGGGTAAGGCAGGTACGGTATTCACCTATTCTCCACTCATGATCGCGGGTTTCTTTTTCATCACATTATTCATCTCCCTCGGTGGTGCGGCCTTTGCCATCCGTCGTATTGTTTCCCTTGAGCCGGCCTCTGTCTTCAGGGGGTAAAACAATTTCAACATGAAAAAGCGTTTAATGGTATTTTTTTCGATCATGGGCATCGGACTGCAGCCGGTCGTGGCACAGCAGTCGCCACTTCGAATGACATTGTCAGAAGCCCTCGATATTGCCCGGCGACAGCAACCTGATTTCAGGAATGCGGAGCGGAATATTGCCTATGCCCGGTCTCTCACGCAAAGTGCAAAAGCAACGTATCTGCCGAAGCTGGTGGCGGAGTCGGATATCCGCTATAATGCCATTATTCCGACCAGTGTGTTGCCCGGTAATGCATTGAACCCTGCCGGCGATCCGAAGGAGCTGGTGCCGCTGCGTTTTGGTACACCGTGGAACAACAGCCTGGGTGTCCGGCTTACACAACCCCTTTATGATCCCGTGAAACTAGCCACCCTCCAGGGCAGTATGCTTGGAGAAAAGCAGGCGGAGGCGGAGCAGAGAAGACTGGCTGCAGACAGGTATGTGGAGATCGCCGGAGCCTGGTATGCGCTTCTGCTGTCGCGATCCAGGGTCGGAACCATCCGCAAGGATCTGGAAAGGAATCAGGAAAATGCGAGACTCATCGAAAGTATGTTGGCAGAGGGCCGTTGCCTCGAGCTTGACCTTCGTGAAGCAGCCCTTCGCACGCGTTCGTCAAAGATCGATCTTGAGCAGGTCGCTTTGGAGATATTCACGGCACAGGGGAACATCAGCTATCTGTTGGGATACGATACCCTGGTATTGATAGAACCTAAGGAAAGCCTTATGGATATGCCGATGGGTGGTATCAACCCCGATGGTATTGAAAGGCTAGGTTCAGGCCTGGAAAATCCGATGCCTGAAGTGGAGGTGGAAAAGGTCAGGGCAGCCATCAGCAACCTGGAGCTTGCGCGGGTGAAAGCGGAACGGCTTCCGGTGGTGAATCTCGAAGGGTACCTGGGCAGTAGCAATTTCACGAATCGTTTTCAACCCTTCACCAACTGGTACGGCAATAGTTTCCTGGGCCTTTCCCTTCGATGGCCGATCTACGACGGCGGTGAGAAAAAAAAGCAAATGGATCAGGCTGCCATTCGGCTTGAGCAACAGGTCAACACGGTGCGAAAGACAGAGCAGAAGGTCTATTTTGATCGCCTCCAGGCAAGGAACGACCTTAAAAACCGGCAGGCAATGATGATCGTTCAACAGGAGAAGGTCGGTGTTGCCATGGAAAGGGTGGAAATCATCCGGAGCAGGCTTCAGGAAGGCCGGGCGACGGTCAAGGAACTTTTGGACGTCGAAGCCTTATTGGCAAAGGAACAGGATATCCTCTATCGTGCACAATACGATCTATTGCGTGCAGTCCTAGCAAGCGACAAGTCCAACGGTTCGTTGGTGCCACGCGGAGGATGAAGTGGATTGCACAGACGATATCGATCAGTTTTGACGGTTGAGGCCACATGCAGTGGATCATTGTCTCACTGTGTGCCGGAGCCCACCTTATACCTAAGTGATCGTGATATTAAGATGCTCGATTACTCACGGGTACGAGTACCCGATTTTTTTTATGGGCGTTGGTCATGATGCCATCGGGTATCCATGCCCGTTATCATTTACCATATTTCTCTTTGAAGTATGCATTTGCAGGGTAAGTCACAAAAGGAGAGGATGGTGCCCAGGTTTTTGGAATGAAAGTCCTGAGGGCCTTGATCCGGCTGGAAGATTTCTTTGTGCCGGCGAGGTTTTTCCATTCGTTTGCATCCTTTTTGAGGTCATAGAGTTCTTCTGATCCGTCTTCGTATTGTATCAGCCGATAACGTTCATCGCGGATGGCAACATTCCCCACGCCGTAGAAGGTCATTGCCGGGTGTTCCCAGCTTGCAGCCGGATCGTTCAGCAGCGGTTGCAGGGAATGTCCATCGACGGCATGGTCCATTTTGAGTGCACATAGTGAGGCGAGTGTGGGGTATATATCGATCAGCTGGACGGGAGCTTTACAAACGACATTCGATTTTCCCAGTGGCTGTCGGATGATGAGTGGAACATGTGTATCTCTTTCCCAGAGGGCTTGTTTGGCGACCCTGTTTTTTTCTCCGAGGTGGTATCCGTGATCGGATAGCAGTACGACGATCGTGTTTTTTGCATGAGGCGATTGCTCCAGCGCATCGAGCACTTTTCCCACCTGTGCATCCACAAAGGCCATTGATGCGAGATATGCCTGCACCACATCCTTCCACTGGTTTGTGCTGATCAGCCAATCGGTGGTGGGCATCATCGGCACATCCGATACGCGCTTACCCATGGCCGGTACATCGAGCATGTCTGACGGGTCATAGGGTGGGGTTATGATGTCTTTTGCCGGGAACAGGTCGAACCATTTTTGGGGAAGATACCAGGGCACATGCGGGCGATAAAACCCCACTGTCAGCATGAAGGGTTTCTCATGGGGTTGCTGCAGTTGGCGGACAGCCCATGCGGCAGACTTGTGATCGGTCATCAGCGAATCGTATTCCGGATAGACGCCCCAATCCGTTTGTGTACCACCAGACTTTTCCGGGAATGATCTGGGATCGTATTTGAATCTCTTCTCCGGGGAGGGGCCATACTTGTCGAAATTCCCCCCATATATGTCAAAGACTTTAGCCTTATCGCCATTGTGAAAGATCTTGCCGACACCGAGGGTCTTGTAACCGTTTTTTTCAAATAGATCCGGAAGAAAAACCGCTGCGGCGGAGGCCTCATTCGATTTGCGGATATCTTCGTCGTTCATTTGCGCATAGTTACCTGTTTTATAGGGGTAGAGTCCTGTGAGGAGGGAGGCCCTGGAAGGCCCGCAGATGGGTGCCTGGCAGTGTGCATTGGTGAAGAGCATACCCTGTGCAGCGAGCCTGTCGATGTTGGGTGTTTTGGCCGATGGGTGCCCTTTCATCGCACCGACCCAATCGTTGAGGTCATCGATGATGATCATCACGACATTGGGTTTCGATTGTGCAAAAACACCCGGATCGAATACGGGTATCAGCGTGATCAGTAACAGGCAAAGCTTCTTCATGGAATCAAATTAAGCATATCAGGAAGAAAATCCATGTATGTGGGTAATTATTGATTGTGTCCAAGAATTAGGGGGTCGATATACCATGGCTACGGCCCGCTATTATCAATTAAAGCAGGAAAAAGCCGAAAAAATTTTGAGCGAAATGCAGCAAGAAATTTCACAATTGCGAAATGTTTCAAAGAAATTAGGCATCACCACTGGTGAAATTGAACAGACTAAACGATATTTTAGGTTGATTAGCTGAGTTTGTATGTCTGTATTAAAAAAACGTTGTTACTGAATACCTGTACAGATTCCTATCGATCCTGCCCACCTATTCCAATCCCATATGCCCCCTTTCCGGAGCGTATTATCCTGCCGGATGGAGAAAACATTAGCACCGGAAAAAATAACAGGGTTCAATTCCGTCGGAATATTCACTTTATGAATACGGCACCTGTGTTCTTACCGCTTTTATTAAGGA
>JBIKIB010000019.1:0-21379 GCA_044361845.1 Chitinophagaceae bacterium
GGTTTTTTCAGAGGCGAGTGTTCTATTCTCAAACTGCTTGGGTTTGGGAAGATCGACCTTCGCACCCGGCTGCCCCCAGGAAATATGAATGGATAAAACGCACACCAATACAATAAAGAGGGAAGCCCTTTTCTTACTGGAGGCATGTGGAAGGAATGAATGCACAGGCGTAAAATTCTTGAGATATTCACTTAAGGGCGCATAAAATTAGCGAAATATTGCCGGTAAACCGATATGGCATGGCGTTTGTCATGTTTTTAACAGAGCAACCAATATCTTTTTACCAAACTATCGCGTTAATCATACGATATCTCACCGATGGGGCGTAGACTTATCGTCGTTCTTTCGATATTTGCTCAATATCTAAACCGATTCAGGAAACATGGATACCCAATCGACGCTGAAGCGCCTGCAAAACCGATACAGACTGGTGGTGATGAATGCCGATACATATGAAGAAGTCGTCACCTTTAAACTCACCAGACTCAGTGTGTACATCGCCCTTTGCACGATCTTCGTGGTGCTGGTGGGACTGACCGTGGCACTCATCGTTTTTACCCCTCTGAAATATTATATCCCCGGATATGGTAGCCGGACAGATCGTGAAAAACTGATGCAGCTCAAGATCCGCGCGGATTCCCTTGAATCTTCCATGCAGGATAAACAGGCCTATTGGGAAAGCATCAAGGATGTTCTATCGGGCAATACAAAGCAAAGGCTCGATACCACAATGCTTGATATTCCGGATCCAGAAAAAATTCAGGACTAAACATTGACCTATTACGGATAAAATTCTTACTTTGGATTATGTTCAAGTCAAAATCGCATACAGAAACAACCCAACAGAATCTGGCAGGTAACACACTTATTGGCAATGGCACGACCATCAATGGCGATATCGTCAGTAATGGTGATGTGAGAATTGATGGTAAGCTTGTAGGAAATATCTCCGGTTCAGCAAAAGTCGTCCTCGGTAACACAGGTGTAGTGCTGGGCGACATTAATTGTCAACAGGCAGACATACAAGGCAAAGTCAATGGAAAACTTATGATCAAAGACATGCTTAACCTGAGGGGAGAAGCGGTCATTGAAGGAGATATCCATGCCGGGAAACTGCAGATAGAACCATTGGTGACTTTCAACGGGCACTGTCATATGGGGCAGGACGCTTATGTGGTCGAAATGACGGCTGAGGATAAGCGGCATGTTGTTGGCCACTGATCGCCAAAAGTCGTTTTGGACGGTTCAGGTTTTACCGGATCATAAAGAAACCGGTATCAAATTTTCATGCCGATACTCTATATTTTTTTATGGTCACTCAATAGGTATTTCCCCTTTACCTTTGAAAAATTGTACCAATGCCGGAAGGCATCGAGTACATATCATCAAAGTAAGATCATGATCCTTAAAAAATCCTTGGCACCGCTTTTTGCACTTTTTGTGAGCATCAACTCTTTTGCGATAATTTTTCGGGGACGGTTGGAAATCCTGGGTTTTGATATTGATGTCCTGCTGCTGGGAAATCTATTCTTATGCGTCGTCACATCTGTGTCTTTCTCCATGCTCTGGAAAGGGATGCAGGCATCTTCGACACCTGGCTTTCTGAGTGCAGTATACGGTTCCTTCATCATCAAGTTCATGGTCATCGCAGCCATGACCTTGTTTTATGCTTGGATGTACCGCGATAGCATCAACAAACCATCTCTTTTCTCCTGCATGTTCCTCTATCTTTTATACACATTCCTTGAAACGAGGGCACTGATGGTTGTATCAAAGAAAAAAGAAGATGCCAAAGGCTGAATCACCCTTACAAGGCTTATCCAGCTTCGTGCCGGCGGGATCTTTTGAAAAACTCGAGCCCCACCTGCTTCAATATCGAGTGCACCTCACCGTTACCCGGTCCAGAGCCACAGTCCTTGGAGATTATCGCCATGCATTCCAGGGTAAGAACCACCGGATATCTGTCAACGGCAATCTTAATCCATACGCATTCCTCATAACATTGCTCCATGAACTGGCTCACTTGTTCACTTTCGTTAAATACGGAAACAAAGTCCAGCCTCACGGAACAGAATGGAAAACAGAATATGCCCTCATATTGCAAGACTTCCTCAAAGCGGAAATTTTTCCGGAAGAGATCCGGCTGGTATTGATGAACACGAGCAGGAATCCGTCGGCAAGCTCCTGCGCAGACGACCATCTGATGCGTGTCTTACGGAAATACGATGCGTCTCCTACCGGTCAGTGCCTTGTAGAGGAATTACATCCGGGAGAACTGTTCGCCATTCGCGGTGGAAGGATTTTCCGTAGGGGAGAAGTGCAGCGAAAACGCATCCGTTGCGTAGAAGCTTCCACCGGCCGGACGTTCCTCTTCAGTCCGGTCTACGAGGTGAAGAAGATCGGCTGATACACACCGGCATCCATTAAAGGCTTAACTTGTGCGGTGATCAAAACAATATTATGAAAAATACACTATCCATTGCCGTTATACTTGTAGCCTCCCTGACGGGTTTGAAGGCACAGACGGATAAAGGTGACTGGCTGGTTGGCGGACAACTCCAGTTCAATACGGCAAAAAACAACAGTACGATCGAGTTCAGTCCGGATCTAGGGTTCTTTGTGATCGATGCCCTTGCCATCGGGGGCAGACTTTCCACCAACCACAGCAAGTTGGGTGATGTCAAGGTCACATCCCTCGGCGTGGGGCCATTCGCCCGCTATTATTTCACCAACGAAAAGGTCAGGCCGTTTTTCACCGGAGATGTTGAATTCCTGAACAGGAAAGTGTCCAGTCCCGGTTCATCCACAACGGAGAATGCATTCGCTTATCTGCTGGGGGGTGGTGCGGCCATTTTCATAAATGAGAATGTTGCACTGGAAGCAGTGCTGGGATACAAGAATACAAAGGTGAAAAATCAGGATGGTAATGGCGGACTGAATCTTCGGATCGGATTCCAGGTGTACCTGAATGGCAGGCAGGTGAGGGATGTCCGTTCACGAATCATGAAGTGACCCTTCTTTCCGAACAACACCCGGCTCCAGGATCATCCATACATCACAGCCGAAATGCCCTGTATTCCCCATTGGTCCCGACAGGTGGGTGAATCCAAAATGCTCATATACGCTCACTGCTTTCCTGAGTTCCGGCATCGTTTCAAGATACACTTTACGGAAACCCTGTTCCACGGCTTTTTCCAGGCACAGCGTGATGATTTTTTTCCCTAAACCCATCCCCCGTGCCGTTGGGGTCAGGTACATTTTGACCAGCTCACAAGTGTCGGATGGAAGCCCGTCACTCGGAAAAATACCGCCGCCTCCAAGCACGGACCCCTCATACTCCGCTACGAAATAGTACGCTCGGTCGCGCTGGAATAGTGCATACAGATCATCGGTCGTGGGGTCAGTATATACCGTTCCGGGTTTATTGGCGCCAAACTCGGCCAAAGATGACCGGATGATGGATGCGATATGCGGATTGTCAACTGCGTCGATCGGACGAATGATGATCTGGTCGTGCGACGTTATGTTCATGTCCTTGAATTGTTTTATGGGAACGAAGACCCTGCTGTTCAAAATCCATCCAATGGTCTATTTCCCCATCCGGTTTTTTATATACCCACCGTTCCTCACCGACCTGCCCGTTAGCGGCCCTCTCTGCCCTTGACCAGTTGCGGTATAAAGGTAATGCATGTGGGTGTTGGCAGGTGATGGTTCCACTCACTTCAGTTGATATTCGGGAAAAGTCGGCCGGCACAGCAACCGGATCCTCCATTTTTTATTGGCTATCTTTACGGCCATGAATGATCTTTTTTCCCGTAAAGCCCGCATCATTGTCACTTGTAACAGCCGCCTTTCACCCTGGCTCAGCGAGGAAATGACAGCCCTGGGGATTGATATCGAGCGCAGATTTCTGACAGGTGTCGAGACTTTCGGGACGTTGGGGGATTGTATTCCGATGAACCTCCGCCTGCGTGCCGCCAGCCAGATCTTATATTCATTGGAGACTTTTCAGGCAGAACATCCCGATGATGTATATGAGGCAGTCAGGAAGATCGCATGGGAGAACATCCTTCCTGATGATGGTTTTTTTTCTGTCACAAGCAATGTGCAACACCCGACGATCAACAACTCGATGTTCACCAACCTGCGGGTGAAGGATGCGATCGTCGACAGGATCCGCGATGCAAGAGGCACCCGGCCATCATCAGGCTCCTCCGCACAGGGGCTGGTCGTTCATTTATTCTGGAAAGACGGCGACGCAGAGATATTCATCGATAGCTCCGGGGAAAGCCTTGCCCGGCATGGGTATCGAAAAATCCCGGGGAAAGCCCCCATGCTGGAAGCATTGGCATTTTCAACGATACTCGCTACCGGGTGGGATCGCACATCCCCCTTTGTGAACCCCATGTGCGGCTCCGGAACCTTGGCCATTGAAGCAGCTTTGCTAGCGACCAATAGATATCCCGGTCTGTTCCGGAACAACTATAGCTTCATGCACATCCGGGGATATGATGATGCCCTCTACCAGAAATCCCGTGAAGAAATGGAAGCCGCTGTGAATGATCAGGTTGATCTGCAAATAATTGCGAGCGACAACAGTTCCAGGGCAATTGAAAACGCATCCCTGAATGCTCTGGCAGCGGGCGTCAGAAAAAAAATACGCTTTGAAGTGTGTGATTTTGCCGCGACCCCCATCCCACCCACAGAACAAGGTGTGATCTTCTTTAATCCGGAATACGGCGAACGCCTTGGTGAAATTCCGGAACTGACTGAAAAATACGCTCGTATCGGGGATTTTCTGAAGAATAATTGCAGAAATTATACCGGATTTGTATTCTCCGGGAATTTTGATCTGGTGAAAAAAATCCGGCTCAATCCTGCCCGGAAGATAGAGTTCTATAATGCCAGGATAGACTGCCGGCTATTTCGGTATGAGCTCTATATGGGTTCAAGGCGAAAAGACAGACAAGATCCTGCACAATCTGAACAGGCAGGAGGAGAAGCATCTCCCGATCCTTCATGAAAATCGTGATTTTTTCAAGCTTCTTAGCTGTCTGCCGGATACCTTATGCCGGCTTTACCCCTGATGCGGTCAAGCACTTCCATCAGTGACAGGGAGTCTGCATGCGACATGACCGGACTCTCCGTCAGTCCTTTTCGGAGGCAATCATGCACATGCCTGACTTCATGGTGATAACCCCAACCCTTGCTTTTTTCCATGGCAATCAGGGTTTTGCTATCGACTTTTCCGGGATAGTATTCGATCGTCGCCGTTGGCTCGTAGAATCGGGTGGTGAGGCGGATGCGTCCTTTATCCCCAGAGATCTCAGCTTCCGTCGGGAGGTTGGCCGTAAAGCTGCTGAATAGGTTGGCCATCGCCCCATTCTGGTACCGGAAGACCACGGAGCACTGCTGGTCGATCTGTTGCCCGGTCGGTGTCATCCATGCATCTATCTCATCCGGTATCCCCAAAACAGACATGGCCATGAACACGTTATAAATGCCAATGTCCAACATCGTTCCTCCACCCAGTGATGGATCAAAAAGCCTGGGGGATACGGGATGATCCGGTATGAACCCGAAATTCACCAGCACACTGCCTATTTCACCGAGCTGACCGCTCCGTACCATCTCCATCACCTTTTCATAGTGCGGCAGGAATTTCGTCCATAAAGCTTCCATCAGGAAGACTTTCCGTTCCCTTGCCACGGAAATCATCTCCGCGGCCTGTTCCCGGTTGATGGCGAATGCCTTCTCGCATAGCACGGGTTTGTCATGCGCCAAACAAAGAAGCGTATGTTCATGGTGGAAAGCATGTGGACTCGCCACATAGATGATATCCACTTCCGGGTCAGTGACCAACTCAAGGTAACTCCCATGTACCCTTTTTACAGGATAGCTGCTGGCGAATGCCTCCGCAGTGGTTTTGTTCCTAGAGCCTACCGCGTAAAGTGATGCATCCTCGACAAGATTGAGGTCATCAGCGAATTTCCGGGCAATCCGGCCACACCCAAGGATTCCCCATTTGATTTTTTGCATAGCGTCTACATTCTTCTGACAGCATGACGAACGTCATCCTGTTGTTAAAAGTACAATTTTACCCACCAAATGACCAACGGCTTTGATGAACACCTAAAAACTGATTATTGTCATTCCCATCGTTTGATAGTATCACTACCTTGCCACAAATTGGAGATATGCACATCGCGTTGAATTGGTTCGCCAGAATAGCAGGCCTGGTATTTTCCTTGCTTTTATTTTTTTCGATACGTGGTAACAGCATATCCGATGAACTCAGGTCTTTTGACGTGCGTCCTTCTCTTTTCGTCATCCTTTGCCTGCCCGTTTTTATTGGTTATCTGCTGGCCTGGAAAAGTCCTTACAAGGGAGGTTTGACCATGGTCTTCGGGTCGGTGATCCTAGCCTCTTTCTTCTTGTTTTTCAATGCTGTCAGCCTGTCACTTCTTCATAGTATCCCCGCTATGCTGGTGGGGCTGGCATTCATTGCTGCTGCCAGCAAAAAATTAATTTGAGCTAACCCATGATTTTCTGTCTGCAACGTGTATGATGCACTGATTTTTTCTTTCCAGCTTTGATGCTGTTGCTTCGACCCCTTCAGGTCACTTTGATCGTTTTCCAAAAGCCATTTTTCGATGTGCATAGCATCTTGATATCCGCTTTAATACTTGTGTATAACTCGTGCACAATAATCGCTTTAAGTTCCGTGGGGCATCTTATTTTCGACGTCCGTTCCTATTTAAGTGCGTCTTTAGCTAAATATTTAAAAAGTGAGATTAAAAAGTCTGGAAATCAAGGGTTTCAAGAGTTTTGCGGACAGGACTGTCATCAACTTCGATGAGGGGATCACCGGCATCATCGGCCCTAATGGATGTGGTAAAAGCAATATCGTTGATTCCATACGATGGGTCATCGGAGAGCACAAGATCAGTAACCTGCGCAGTGAGAACCTGGAGAGTCTTGTGTTCAATGGTTCGAAATCCAGAAGTGCAAGCGGACTTGCGGAAGTGAGCCTGACTTTCGAGAATACCAGAAACCTGCTTCCCACAGAATTCAATACCGTTACCGTTACCCGGAAATTTTATAAGAGTGGAGAGAGTGAATACAGGCTTAATGATGTCCAATGTCGTCTGAAAGACATCCACAACCTGTTTTTGGATACGGGCGTCAGTACCGATAGCTATGCGATCATTGAGTTGGGCATGGTGGATGATATCATCAAGGACAAGGAAAATTCCAGAAGAAAGATGCTGGAGCAGGCCGCCGGAATATCCATCTACAAAACCCGGAAAAAAGAGGCGAAGCTCAAACTCGATGCTACAGAGCAGGATCTTGCCCGGATCGAGGATTTGATATTTGAAATAAATAACCAGCTCAAATCCCTTGAAAGTCAAGCTAAAAAGGCTGAAAAGTATTATGAGATAAAGAAGGAGTACAAGGTCTCCTCCGTGGAGCTGGCCAAAGCGGCACTGGAAGGATTCAACACCACATATAAGGATCTAAGCGAGCAGCAGAATTCAGAAACAGACCGAAAGCACCAGCTGGAGGCTCAGATCGCACAAGAAGAAGCCGGCCTGGAAAAGGAAAAAGTCGATTTTATCACAAAAGAACGTGCGTTGCAGTCCATGCAACAGTCATTCAATGAGTTGCAGAACAATCTCCGCACCCGGGAGAATGAAAAAAATCTGTCTGCTCAGCGGCTACAGTACCTGGGAGAACGCGCAAAAACGCTGACAGAATTCCTGGAGAAAGCCGAAAGGCAGCTCAGCGGGATCGCTGAGAGCATTCAATTCACTTCGCAGCAAGTCACGGAAGAGGATGCAAAAGCCTCGGAATTGACGGAAACGGTGGAGGATGGCAAACTGGCCGTGGAAGAAAAGCGTCGGGTCTTCGACCAGCAGCGTTCGGCGATAGACCTGGTCCGCCGTGAGAATCAGGCCTTGCAACGTCAGCAGTTCGAAGCGGAGAAGCAAGTGGCGGTAGGAGATGCATCAATTCAAAACCTCCAGCGTGCCATCCATCAACTGACGATGGAGCAGGATCAGCGAAAGCACCAGCTCGGGGATGTGGAGCGGGAAAAGGTCGATAAGGAGTTTGAGCTGGAAGAAAAACGAAGCCATTTGCGAGACCTGCAGGAACGGCACGAGCAGACCAAGACGCAGATCCTGGAAACGCAGTCAGCCCTGGAGCAACTCCGCAGCCAGCTGGCCCAGGAAAGCCGCAAGCTGGATGCAAAGATGAATGAACACAACCTCTTGAAGAGCCTGATCGATTCGATGGAAGGTTACCCTGAGAGTGTCAAGTTCCTGCATAAAAACCAGGGATGGAATCATACAGCCCCCATTCTTTCAGATATCATCTATGTCAAAGAAGATTTCCGGGCCGCTGTGGAGAACGTACTGGAGCCATATCTTAACTTTTATGTTGTCAATGACCTCAAAGAGGGACTTCAGGCTGTCCATCTCCTCGACACGAATAAAAAAGGGAAAGCGAATTTCTTCCTGCTCGATAAGCTCAATGCCCTGCCTTTGAACTCGTTGGCGGCAAACGGCATCCAGGGTACTTTTGCAGCCCTTGATGTGGTGGAATTCGACCCGAAATACGAAAACCTGGTGCGCTACCTGCTGGGCAATGTGCTCATTGCGGAGAGTGAAGAAGCCCTGGCGGAATCAAATGAACATGTCATCCTCGAAAAACATGGGAAATACGTCAAGGGTAAGTACTCTCTGACCGGCGGAAGTGTGGGGCTATTTGAAGGGAAGAAGATCGGAAGGGCCAAGAATCTGGAGAAGCTCGTGGAAGAGATCGCCGCTCAGGAGGTCATCGTGAACGATCTGAAAGCAAGCATACAGGCAAGACATGATGAGGTCATCACCTACAACCGGCAGCTCAACGAACAAGCCATTCGTCAGACGCAGGAACAGATAAACGAGTCTGTCAATAGGGTTTATGCCTTGCAAAACAAACTGGAAAGCCTTCATCAGACAGAGACCAATGCCGCACAGCGAAAGTCGGATCTGGAAGTGCAGATGCAGGACAGCCAGGATCAGATATCCGGTGCCCGTGAGACGCTTGATACGCTCAATGCGAAGCTTGAACTGCTGCAAGACAGGATACAGGCCATTGAAGCGGACTACTCCCTGGCAGAACAGGAGTATGCTTTTGCCAATGCGTCCTTCAATGAAGTCAACCTCCAGTACACCCGCCAGCAGGCAAGGCTCACCGCCCTCAAGCAGGAGCTGCAGTTCAAAACCAACCAGGTCAACGACCTGCACGCGCAGATGACGGTCAGTAAAACCCAACTGGAAGAAGCCAGCATACAGATAGAGGCGACGCGTTCGACACTGCAGACCCTGGAAGAAGGACTTCTGGAAATGTTCCAGCAAAAGGAAGTCGAAGAACGCAAACTGAATGAAGCGGACCAGACTTTTCACAACCTGCGGAATGTACTCAGTGCAAAAGAGAGTGAGCTTCGGCAGAAATCCCGTCAAAAGGAGGCACTCGATGAGATCCTTAACCAGATAAAAGATAAGGTCAATGAGCTTCGGCTGCAGCTTGCCGGCATCAAAGAGCGGCTCCGTGTCGAATTCAAAGTCGATATAGAACAGATCATGGACGAGCCGCGTAAGTCTAATGATACCCTGGAAGAATTACAGGCATCCTGCGACCGGATGAAGAAGAGACTCGAGAACATGGGAGAAGTGAACCCCACCGCCATTGAGGCCTTCACCGAGATGAAGAAGCGTTTTGATTTCATCGTAGAACAAAAGAATGATCTCACATCCGCAAAAGACACGTTGATGCAGACCATCCAGGAGGTGGAAGCGACCGCTAACCAGAAATTCCTGGAGACGTTCAATAAAGTAAGGGAGAATTTCCAGAAAGTCTTCAAGGCATTGTTCACGGAAGAGGATACTGCTGACATGATCATGGAGAATCCTGAAAACCTCGCCGACACAGGAATAGATATCATCGCAAAGCCGAAGGGTAAGCGGCCGACATCCATCACCCAGCTCAGCGGCGGAGAGAAGACCCTCACCGCCACCGCTTTGCTATTCGCCATTTACCTGATCAAGCCTGCACCTTTCTGTATCCTTGATGAGGTGGATGCACCACTCGACGACGCCAATGTCGGTAAGTTCACCAAAATGATACGCCAGTTCAGCAAAGAATCTCAATTCATCATTGTCACCCATAACAAAACGACCATGTCTACGGTGGATATCATCTATGGCGTGACCATGCAGGAGGCCGGTGTGAGCAAGCTGGTGGCTGTGGATTTCAGGAACCTTGAAGAACAAGCCATTGCCAGCTGAGGAATGACTGGAAATGGTCTCTTGAAAAGTTCCCAAAGGTAGACCAATATTACCCCTGGTCTCTTTCTCATCCGCCATATACGGACCCGAGCAAGGTTCGAATGGCAGGGTTCGATCTTTTCAAGATACTGAAAATCAGTTGATTTCAATGCTTATTTCAACCTGATTGGATTGTTGGTTAATTTTCCTTAAAAAATTGGCATAGCATCGTATATTTACGTTACTTTTGTTTTTAGCAGAGAACATCTGCATCGCTTCCCTCCCACAAAACGTACCCGTATCGGGTCCTTTTGACCCCATTTACCAATTGTGCATCATCATCGTTTGCCTAATCAGCAGGTATGGAAGCATTAATAAAACTCATTTACAGAACCATCATGCAACTGTGCCTCCGGGCCACCGAGGGTTTTACCCAAAGGGTCATGGAGTGGGATACAGGCATGTGCCCGGTTCCGGGGTTGTCATCAGCTGGCAAGCATTCCCTTTGGCTGACCGGGATCTCAGTATGTCTTCATGCATCGGTATCGGTGCCGCGACTGGGTATGGGGCCGCCAAGGTAAAGCCCATGTGTGCCTGGTCAGGTGAAACCTGGTTAGAAGTGCCCGTTCAGATGCAGAGTTGTGAAAACGGGGATTTTTGTGAAAGTGAAAGATCAGTCAACACACATCACTCGATTGCCTCTTGCTTATGTACCTGTTTTACCCGTTCTCTTAGCCAAAACGCGCCAAATGGCATCGAGCAGGTTCCGGTTTTGCCTTACCGGATGCTTCGTCTGGAGTCATTTCACATGTTTTGACAACGGAAAAACGGATGAAAAAATGACCGACATGAGGATCGGAACCATTACTGGAAAATATTGGACGGGCCTGTTGGTGTTATTGGTAGGATATCTGTTGCTGCAGCTGCTGTACTTTTATCCAACCGATGCATTACCTGAGGCCGTGAAGGGATTCCCGATCTCACCCGTCTGGTGCTTACTGGTAGTGGTGTATCTCGCAGGTGGCTGGATACTGAATCAGGTGGGTGTGCACTGGCAACGTGCCGTTTGGCATGTGGTGCATATCTTTCTGATCTCATACGCCATGATGGTGCTGGCCTCTGGCCGATTCATCGGATCGGTCCCGTTCAGCATCCTTTCCACCGTGAGGCCGATACTTGAATTCCTCATCTCACCGGTGCTGTATATCGCCATGGGCCTCTTGTACAAGGCATCAGGGAAGTGACTCCGGCCTCCCGGCAAGGATCCGTCAGGATACCGGAGTACGACATATACAGAGAGCTCGGGGAATGAAACATGCTGGTCATGGACAGGGATGTCAAATAAGGAAAATTGCCGGAGGGTGTTTTGGATCACACCCTCCGGCTTTTTTATGCCCGTTCATTTGGCTCTCCCATGGGTGGGTTTTACATCCACTTGCCGGACTTGCAAGATTTCATATTTTTATTATATTGTCCGGTGTTTGACTTATTCAATTTCCTTATCTTCAAGTATGAAACTATACAAGAAGGGGGGCCTTGTCTATATCGATCATGCCGGCTTATATTACAACACAGAGGCCGATTGGGATAAACTTGTCAATCGTGCCAATCTCTTCGAGAAACTCCTCAACGAATTATCCTCATTCAATCCTGTTTCGGAGATAGACCTCTCATTGCCTTTCGATCCGCCCATTAAGGGTCAGGAAGTATGGGCCGCCGGCGTCACTTATTACCGTAGTCGCCAGGCTAGGATGGCAGAATCGAGGGAAGCCGGTGGCGCCGATTTCTACGACAAAGTCTATCAAGCCGAACGTCCGGAACTTTTTTTCAAGTCCACCGCCCATCGCACGGTCGGCCACATGGGCCATGTGCATATCCGCCAGGATTCTTTCTGGAATGTCCCGGAGCCTGAACTCACGATATTTCTCTCTTCATACGGCTCCATCGAGGGGTTCACGATAGGGAATGACATGAGTTCCAGGAGCATCGAAGGCGAGAATCCACTCTATCTTCCACAGGCAAAGACATACGAAAGAAGTGCATCGATCGGGCCTTGCCTCTGGGTGAGGCAGTTGCCCATGACACCTGAATCCACCATCCAGCTTACCGTACTGCGCGACGGGGAGAATATCTTCAGTGATGGCATCACGCTCGACCAAATGAAGCGCAAGCCTGAAGAGCTGGCATCCTGGCTTTTCAGGGAGACCAGCTTTCCCAATGGTTGTTACCTCATGACGGGCACAGGCATCGTTCCTCCCGATGATTTTACACTATCAACCGATGATGAGATCCGGATCCGGATAGAGGGTATCGGAACCCTTGTCAACTATGTCTCTCAAAAAAATGCCTGATGAAGTTCTTCCTGTTGCTCTTCACCTTTTTCGTCGCATCGGTTTCTGATGCGCAGGTAACTCCCCCCGCACCCTTCGGCATCCTCCCCTCGGAGCGTCAACTCCGCTGGCATGAAACGGAGATGTACGTACTAGTGCATTTCACACCTACGACTTTCGAGAACAAGGAATGGGGATACGGGGATGCAGACCCAGGGATCTTCAACCCCACCGCTTTTGATGCGGAGCAGATCATTAAGGCCGCCAAAGCTGGTGGTTTCAAGGGCTTGGTTCTGGTAGCCAAGCACCACGACGGATTTGCACTATGGCCAACTGCAACGACATCATATAACATCAGCAAAAGTCCATGGCAGGGCGGAAAAGGGGATATGGTCGGTGCATTCGCTGACGCATGCCGTACGCAAGGCTTCAAGTTCGGGGTATATTGCTCTCCCTGGGACAGGAACAGCCCCGTCTATGGCACCTATGAATACGTCAAGATCTACCGGGAACAGTTGCGGGAGCTTTATACCCGTTACGGAAAACTTTTTATGTCATGGCATGACGGGGCCAATGGCGGAGATGGCTATTATGGCGGGGCCCGCGAGAGCCGGAAGATCGATCGCTCGGTATATTACGGATGGGATACGACCTGGGCGATGACCCGGAGACTTCAACCTGGCGCCAATATTTTTAGTGATGTCGGATGGGATGTCCGATGGGTGGGTAACGAACGCGGAGAAGCTGCACCGACATCCTGGGCTACCTATACGCCTGTCCCACTTGCAGGAAAACTAAAAGCAGGCCCGGGTGAAGTGAAGGACGAATTCAATCCTGAAGGGACGCGCAATGGTGATTTCTGGATACCGGCGGAATGCGATGTGCCGCTCCGGAAAGGCTGGTTTTTTCATCCTTCTGAAAACAATACGGTGAAGTCTCCTGAAAAATTATTCGATATTTATCTGAAAAGTGTAGGTCGCGGCGGCGCACTGGACCTTGGTCTGGCGCCTGACACACGCGGCCTGCTTCATGAAGAAGATGTCAAAGCCCTGCAGGGTTTCGGGGAACTGCTGAACAAGACCTTCGCAAAAGACCTGGCGAAGGATGCACGCATTGCGGCAAGCCACATAAGGGGAGGTTCAAAAGCCCGCTATGGCCCTTCGAAACTCACTGATGGTGACCGGTACAGCTATTGGTCGACGGATGATGTGATCACCGAACCCGATCTGACGATAGCATGGTCAGAGCCCCGCACATTCGATCTCTTCAGGCTGCGCGAGAACATCAAACTCGGTCAGCGCATCGAGGCAATGGAGATCGACAGCTGGGAAGATGGCAGTTGGAAAACCATCGCCACCGCCAGCAGCATCGGTGCTTGCAGGCTTATCCTGCTGCCTGCACCTGTCACCACAACCAAGATCAGGGTCCGCATCACAAAATCGCCTGTCTGCATTGCCCTTAGCGAATTGGGCATTTTCCATAGCCGCGGTTGAATAGCAGTATGAATTTTCATGTACGCGCAGTATCTTGTCCCTGACATCTTTTCAGAGGATTCACCTTGCCCTCTGATCAAATCATTAAAACACGCGACATGACCCGGCTGCTCATCCTCATTTTATTCTTTTTTTCTTGCAGTCAGCCCGTACCCGAAAGGGTCGAACTCAAAGAAACACCTGCGGAAAAGGATGCCCGAATGGATTGGTGGCGGGATGCTACATTCGGATTGTTCATCCACTGGGGGGCATATGCAGTCCCGGCCGGAGAATACAAGGGCAAAGTGGTCAATGGTGTAGGGGAGTGGATCATGCATACCGCAAACATCCCGATCCCAGAGTATGAAACATATGTGAAAGGGTTCAATCCGACAGGCTTTGATGCAAAGGAATGGGTCCGCATCGCCAACGATGCCGGTATCAAATACATCGTCATCACATCAAAACACCACGATGGGTTTTGTATCTGGGACAGCAAGTTCACCAGCTATGATATCATGGATGCTACTCCCTTCAAAAGGGATGTACTGAAAGAACTCACAGAGGCCTGTAAAGCAGCCGGTATCAGACTTGGGTTCTACCACAGCATCATGGACTGGCACCAGCCGGATGCGGAAAGTAAGAAGGAATACACCCACCAGCAGTCTGAAAACCCCAATTTCGCCCGCTATCGCGAGGCATACCTGAAGCCGCAGGTGGCAGAGATCCTGACAAAATACGATCCTGACATCCTCTGGTTCGACGGGGAATGGATCCCGGAATGGACAGAGCCGGATGGTAAGGATCTTTACGGATTCCTCAGGGGTATCAAGCCTTCCCTGATCATCAACAACCGCGTCGGAAAGGGACGAGCGGGCATGCAGGGTATGAACAAATACAATGATGCCGCCGGTGATTTCGGTACGCCCGAGCAGGAGATCCTGGAAGGCACATCCGATTACGACTGGGAGAGTTGCATCACCATGAATAAAAGCTGGGGCTTCAAACGAAGCGACAGCAACTGGAAGTCTGCAGATACCCTTATCCGTCAGTTGGTCGACATCGCAGCAAAAGGGGGGAATTATCTCCTCAATGTCGGTCCGACGGCAGAAGGCCTGATCCCACAACCCAGTGTGGAAAGGCTTGCAGCGATGGGCAAATGGCTGCGCCTCAACGGGGAGGCCATATATGCCACAGAAAGCCTCAAGCAATACAAAGAAGGTGAGCATATCCGGTACACCCGATCCAAAGACGGAAAGACCATTTATGCGATCATATTACAAAAACCCGGAAAGACCGTGACCATTCGACAGGTGACGCCTGCCCCTGGTGCGATACTTAAAATGCCGGGTGTGGCGACACCGCTGGCGTGGAAATCCGTGGCCGGTGGCGTGGAGATATCCATGCCTGAACTGTTGCCCGGCGACTATGCCTGGGTTGTAGCCATTCCACAATGATCCGTTAATATCCCATACATTCATATTTTAAAGGATAGTGATATATTTATTGTGGCAGGCAACTTTTGCAATGCATGCTGCGTCTTTGTTTTTTCCGATATTTTTGATAAATATCTGAACTTCAAAGCATGGATGAAAATAGCGAACAAACCGGCGGTGGGATCCTGAAAGGTCTAAAACGGATCCTTTTTTATGCTGATCAGGACAAGGGACGACCTTCCGGTCAAGAGTCCTCCGCACAGGCACCGGTCATCGCACCGGTTCCCAGGCCAGAGCAGTCATTCGGATCCGTCACTGATCCGGATGCGGTCAAGCAGATGAAGCTGAAAGTCTATCAGCTCTTGGAGCAGATGAACAAGCCTGGGGTGGATTTTTTTGAAGTATGGAATGCATCCGTGGAGATGGGTGGTTCCACTGCGTCAAATATTCGATCTGCATTCACTTCCCTTCGATTTGCTGACAGCACACTCAGTAAGGATAAGCTGCTTGAATCCGGCAGGGGTTATATCGCCGGATTGGAGTCCGTGATCGCTAAGGAATCCGCCAAACGTGAGGAAGAGCGGAAAATGCTGGAGGCGGAGATGGAAAGGGCTGCCATCAGCCTGTCCACCGAGATCGGATCCCTGGAGAAGCAGATATCAGAAATGCAACGTACCCTCTCAGCCAAGATCACGGAACGCGATTCGCTCACAGATAGGTACTCCCCCAAACTGGCTGAGATATCATTCAAGATCAGCCACGGAAAGAATTCCGTTCAGCAGGTGATGGATGAGATGCAGCAGGTCTTGGCCATCATTCAACAAGAAATAAAATAAAAAGCGCTTATGAGTAACCAAACCAACACACTAACCGTCATTCCTGCCGAACTCAAAAGCCAGCTCCCCATTTTCCAGGTGCTGGGCGACAAACTCCCCGCACCCTTGAAAACGGAGCAGGGCAAAAAGACCATTGCTTCGATTTTTTATTGGATACTCATATTGGGTGGTGCGTGGTGGTTCTTCAAGAATGTTGATACGCTGCTCGCATTTGCGGGTAAATCGGTGTTGTTCGTCGTGTTCAGCATCCTACTCGTGGTACTCCTGCTGCTGATGCCGAAGATCGTATCGGTGTTGCACCGGCTCGGGCGTACGATCCTGTTCAAAAGTGAGAAATCCATCGTCAGATCGAATCCTGTCATAGCCTTGCAGCTTCTGCTCAACGATGCCAAGGATACACTCAAGCGTGTCAAGGAGAAGATCTCACACGTCGACGGGGTGAGGATCGATATGATCCAGAGCGGAACGCATTCGCAAAAAACAGCAGAGGAGAAATACGGACTTGCAAAGCGTCTGACGACTGATGCTTCTAAGCTGGAGGACCAATCTGGTGATCTCGGCCGGTCAGGTGATCTTGAAAAATCGAACGACCTTGGCCGAAGGGCAAAAGAGACCCGTACCAAGGCTTTCTTACTGGGGAAAGAAGGTGAAGCGGAAGAGCATAATGCCCGGAGCTATGCGCAGTATGCCAATCAATTTTCCAAAGTCATTGAAGTCCTGAAAGACAATGAGAGTGCGGCACGCATATATGTCAGTACGCTGGATAGCAGCATTTCCATCCTTCAGAAGAAGCTCGAAGCCACGCAGAAGATGAAGAGTGCCACTGAGGGTCTTTCAGATGTTTTCAATATCAAGGACGGATGGGTGTTCCAGGAAGCGATGAGTGCCGCTACGCAGGCCATCAGCCAGAACATCGCATCGATCCGGTCGAACCTGGAGTTCCTTGATCAGAACAACAACATAACGGTCGGGGGTACCCCATCACAGGGAGAGCTTGAAGCTTTCATGAAGAAAGTCGACGAACGGAATCTCACCACGCTGAACGTCACGATGATCGCAGGCAGCAACTACGACCTGAAGAACGAAGAGAAGGTCGACAAGGGTTTCAGCTTGCTGGACTAGTGACCATTCGCGTACCGGAAGATGATATGTAAATCTATTTTCAACACATAAATACAAGTGATATGTCCACATGGAGTCGTTTAAGATGGCCTTTCAAGGCAATGTTGATCGCACTTCCCATCATTGCGGTGGGATACTTTGCGATCAATGACGGATGGTTCTCTGCCGATGGCAGCGGTACTGTTGACACAAGCATCACCGAAGGCCGGCAGTCGGGAGAGCCGGTCACGGGCACCGGGGAAACCAGCGCTGGTAAATCAACCCCATCGACTGCTCCTGCGGAGGATGGGAGGATATTCGCCTATCAGCCGGAGAAGCCTGTCAACGGAGAATTGCGCGGTGTGGTCGAAGTCGGTGCGACCGGGTTCAACTCTTTTGTGATCAACATGGACAAGCAGCGGCGCTGGGAAGTCAAGACCAAAGATTTTGGCGAGAGCCTGGTCTACGAGGGCCTGGCCACGACAGATGATATTCGTTCTGGTCTGAAGAAGTATATCTCCATGATGTTTGACAAGGGTGTCAAATCGAAGAATATCCATTTCGTGATCAGTTCCGGTGCACAGAAGATCCCGAAGACGGAGGTCATCAGCAATGAACTCAAGAAGATGGGCTTTGTGGTGAACCTGGTGACCGCAGAGCAGGAAGGACGGCTGGCGTTGCGCAGTGCCCTTCCTGAAAGCTATTATGGTAGTGCCTTTGTGACCGACATCGGCTCCGGAAATACCAAGATCTCCTGGATGAATGCTGCCAATGTGATGGCCGTTGAAGCACCGGGTTCGAAGTATTTCGAGAAGGATATCACAGATGATGTCGTATATGATCAGGTCAAAGCGCAGGCATCGCGTGTGCCCGTAAAAAACCGGGAAGTGTGTTTTGTCATTGGAGGTACGCCCTTCGATCTGGCAAAGACCCATCGGAAAGCGGATGAGCGGTACACGGTGCTGAAACCACCTGCATCTTACAAGGCGGATAAACCCAAGACCAAGGCCGGACTGAACATCTATAAAGCCCTCCAGGACGCAACCGGTTGTGATACATTCGTGTTCGACTGGGACGCTAATTTTTCCATCGGATTTTTATTGCAGCTGCCTTATTGATGCATTGACAGCAATAAAAACGCCGGCGGTCCATGAAGGATCGCCGGCGTTTTTGTTTCGTGTATGTTCACTTCCAGTCGACTTTCTTAGATGGGTAGTAGTCGATTCCCATTGCCTTGAACCGACTGCCATGCTGTGCCAGCCTTTGCCTGTATTCTTCCCAGTTCCTGTCCTTGCTTGCCGTCCATCCGATCTCTGCAACACCCGGCAGCCTAGGGAAGACCATGTATTCGATGTCATCCATTGTCACGATGGTCTCTGTCCACAAAGGTGCTTCCACGCCCAGGATATTTTCTCTTTTGATGCCTGGCACGAGCGTTGCAGGGTCCCATTTATATGCGTCATCGACCTCAACATATGCTGCCCAGTGGAGGCCAAGCTTTGTATTCTTGTCGTATTGCATGTCGAGGTATATTTTTTTCGATGGCGACATGATCACTTTCCCACCTTTCTTCACAGCCATCTGAGAGTTCGGCACATCAGCCCAGAACTGCACGACTGTATTCGGCTCGAGATTCGCATGTGCGATCTCATCCCATCCGATCACTTTCTTGCCGTATTTCGATACGAGGGGCTGCACACGGTTCATGAATGTGATATAATCCTTCTTGGGCGTCACATGGCTTTCGTCGCCTCCTATATGAATATAGGGGCCGGGTGTGATGGCGGAGAGTTCCCGGATGACATCTTCCACGAATTTGTATGTCTTTTCCCCTGAGGTGCAGAGGCTGCTGAAGCCGACTTCCGTGCCTGTGTAGCTTTTCAGGGCGGTATCCCTGCAGTGCAGTTCGGGATAGGATACCAGGGCGGCATTCGTATGTCCGGGCATGTCGATCTCCGGGATGATGGTGATGAAGCGATCTGCTGCATATTGTACGATGTCAGCGTATTGCTCCTGCGTATAGAAGCCGCCTTTGCCACCTCCGACCTGTGTCAATCCGCCGACGGTGGTGAGTTTCGGCCACGCTTTGATCTCGATGCGCCATCCCTGGTCATCACTCAGGTGCAGGTGCAGGATGTTCATCTTGTACTTTGCAAGCTGGTCGATGAATCGCTTCACATCCGCGACACCGAAGAAATGTCTTGCCACGTCAAGCATCGCCCCTCTGAACCCGTATTCCGGGAAGTCGCGCATCTCCAGTACCGGCAGTTGCCAGGCGGTCTGTTGTACCGATCCGCTTTCAATGTTCGCAGGCAGGAGTTGCCGGATGGTCTGCACCCCGCGGAACAGCCCTGCGGGTTTGTAGGCGGTGAGTAGGACCTGGCTCGTGGAGATCTTCAGCCGGTATCCCTCTTCTCCAAGGCTGCTATCCGAAGCAGACAAGCTCAGCCGGATCAGTCCGACGGTATCGCTGTTTTGTACCGACACTACGAATGGGTATCCAGTAGCGGGTTTCAGGAAGTCTGACAGGTATGTTGCGATCCTTTGCGTTTCGGGATCCTTGCCATCCGTTTGTATGGTCGTTTTATCTGTCAGGGTGAATATGCCTGTACCCATGACTGCGGATGATGGTTTTGGGATCACGGAAATAGGTTTCACCGGTCCGGGATCCCCACAAGACATGAGTATCCAGGCCAGTATGCCTGCCGGCAGGCGGAACATGTTTTTGATCATTACTATGAGTTTAGAAGTCTAAGGTATTAAATTACTGTCATTACGTGATTTGTCGTAACTTTCTAAAGGCATTTGATCATGCCGGTCAGTCGTAACATTTCATCAATAACAACTACCATCTATGCCAGCATACAAGTTGAAGGTGAACGGAAAAGAATTGCGTGTGGAGGTGGAGGCCGACACGCCTGTGTTATGGGTGCTTAGGGACCACCTCGCCCTTGTAGGCACGAAGTATGGCTGCGGCCTCGGACAGTGCGGGGCATGTACGATCCATATGGACGGGAATCCTGTGCGGTCCTGTCTGCTTCCGGTTTCTGCAGTTGGCACAGCTAAGATCACGACCATCGAGGGGCTTTCTGAAAAGGGCGATCACCCCCTGCAGCTGGCATGGGACGAAGTGGACGTGCCGCAGTGCGGTTATTGTCAGGCCGGTCAGATCATGACTGCGGCTGCATTGCTGAGGCGGAATCCACAGCCAACGCCCGATGACGTCGCAAATGCGCTGAATGGCAATATCTGTCGCTGTGGTGCTTACCATCGCATCCGGGAGGCCGTGGTTGCCGCCAGTAAAAAGAAATCATGAAATGAACTTCTTCCCTCTGGAAGGTTCAGTCTAACAGGTATCCATACACGAAATTTGACCGCAGATGACATCCGCACACAACGACAAACGCAGGGAATTCCTGAAGAACATCGCCCTGGCAGGCGGTGGGCTCATGCTCGGGTTCAAATGGGACTCCGCCAACGCCTCCATGCCTGTGCTCATGAATGCCGCAGACCCGGTGGTCATGCCGGCCTTCAACAGTTATCTTTCCATCACGCCTGAAGGGATGGTGCATATTTTTTCCCCGAATCCGGAGCTGGGACAGAACATCATGACTTCCTTTGCGCAGATCGTGGCCGAGGAGCTGGATGCGGACTGGACGAAGGTGATCGTGAAGCAGGCGCCATTGGACACGAAGAAGTTCGAGCGGCAACTGACCGGTGGCAGCGGTGCGATTCCGCATTCATGGATACGCCTTCGCAAGGCCGGCGCATCTGCCCGCTATCTGCTCATGGCGGCGGCGGCTGGTCGCTGGCAGGTGCCGATGTCGGAATGTACGACCGGGCCGGGTGTGGTACATCATAAAGCAAGCGGCCGGAAGCTGGGTTATGGTG